>JAAEOR010000696.1 GCA_024222895.1 Hyphomicrobiales bacterium
CCTCCTGCAAACCACGGAGGGCGCGATAGCAGGCATCGTCTTCGCCGACGCGTGGATGTGGTCGCCATTCGTGATGCTCCTGGTACTGGCCGGCCTGGTCAGTGTGCCCAAATACCTGTACGAGGCCGCCGAGATCGACCGTGCCTCGTTCTGGCGGAAATTCTTCTCGATCACCTTCCCGTATATCCGCGGGCTGCTGATGCTGGCGCTTTTGTTTCGCACGATTGAGGCCTTCAAGCTGTTCGACGTCGTTTTCCTCCTGACTGAGGGTGGCCCGGGCGCATCGACCGAAACCATCTCGCTCTACCTCTTCCGGCAGGCGATCCAGTTCAACAAGACCAGCGACTCGACAACAATCTCCTACATCCTCCTGTTCACGGTGATCGTGCTCACCAACCTCTATCTCTACTTCGTCAACCGACGGGCCCGGGAGGTCCAGTAATGAGCGACACCGCACTTCCGAGGCTTGCCATGCGACGACGTCGGTTCAGCGTGTCGAAGGGTGTCGGTCATGCCGGGTGGGGGCGGACCCTGGGCGCCGGCATCATCGCCTTCATTTATTTCTTCCCGGTGCTGTGGATCATCCTGACGGCCTTCAAGAGCTACAGCGACGCGCTTGCGGTGCCGCCCATATGGTTCTTCACGCCGACGCTCGAGAACTTCGTCCAGGTCTTCAACCGGGCCTATTCAGCCGATGGCGTGGCGGTCGATACCAAGTTTGATCTCTTCTTCTTCAACTCGGTGTTCATCGCTGGGGCCAGCGTGCTGTTGGCACTAATCATTGGAACGGCCGCGGCTTTTGCCTTCTCGCGGTACCCGCTCAAGGGCAACCAGACCTATCTCTTCATCATCCTGACGACGCGCATGTTGCCGGCGATCGTGGTGATCATCCCGATCCTGATCATGTTCCGGGTGACGGGCCTCGCTGGTACCTATCTCGGCATCATTCTTCTCTACACGGCATTCAATCTGCCGTTCACGATCTGGATGATGAAGAGCTTCTTTGACGAGCTTTCGCCCGACGTCGAAGATGCCGCCAGGCTGGATGGTTCGTCCGACACGAAGGTGTTCTTCAAGATCTGCATGCCGCAGGTGTATGCCGGTATCGCCGCCACGGCGGTCTTCGGCCTTATCCTGACGTGGAACGAATATCTGTTTGCGCTTCTCCTGACCGGCGTGCAGACGCGCACGGTGCCCGTTGCAATGGCGCAGACGATCGGCGGCGACATCGGCGTACGCTGGGGCCTGCTCGCGGCGATCGAGACGCTGTTCCTGATCCCGGTCATTCTCGTCGTGTTCTTCCTGCAGAATCACCTTCTGCGCGGCGTGACCTTCGGGACGGTCAAACGGTGACAGGTAGACATGTCAACGATTGAACTGAAAAACGTCTCGAAATATTTCGGGACACTCGCGGCCGTGCGCGATGCCGACCTGTCGGTCGCGGCCGGTGAAACGGTTTGCCTGCTCGGGCCTTCGGGCTGCGGCAAGACGACGACGCTTCGCATCGTCGCCGGGCTTGAGGCCGCTTCCAACGGTGACGTGTTCATCGGCGGCAAGCGCGTCAACGATCTGTCGCCGGCCGATCGCGATATCGCAATGGTCTTCCAGTTCTACGCCCTCTACCCATCGCTGACGGTCGCAGAAAACATCGCCTTTCCGCTCTATTACGAACGGCTATCGAAGGCCGACCGCGAGGCGCGGGTGCGTAAGGCGGCGGAGACCCTCGACCTTGTCACCGTGCTCGACCGGTTGCCAGGGCAGGTCGCGGAGGGCGAAAAGCAACGTGCTGCGGTCGCGCGGGCGATTGTTCGCGATCCCAGTTGCTTCCTGTTCGACGAGCCGCTTTCCCGCCTGGACGTCGAACTCCGGCAGACCATGCGCGGGCAGATCAAGGAGTTACTTACCAACCTCTCCAAGGCAACCGTCATCGTGACCCATGATCAGCTCGAAGCACTGACCATGGCCGATCGCATCGCGATTATGCGCGACGGTCTGATCGAACAGATCGCCTCGCCCCATGCCATCTTTTCAAGCCCGGCCAATGTCTTCGTCGCCGGCTTTATCGGCACGCCGCAGATGAACCTGATCGAGGCTTCGTTTGCCGAGGTGGCCGAAGGCGAAGCGGAGATTGCGTTCGGCGACCAACAGTTCCGGCTTTCGGTAAACGGCGTCGCGCAGGCGCTTTCGAAGAGCGAGACCTTTACGTTCGGCATTCGGCCACGCGCTTTCACCGTTGCCGCTGCCGAATCGGAGCACACGATATCCGGCACGGTCGAACTGATCGAGCCAATGGGCGCGGAGACGTTATTCCATGTCCGGTCCGGCGGGCTTGAGGTCCGCGTGGTCGTGCCGCGAGACATCCGGGTGCCGCCCGGTCACGTGATCCATCTCACCTGCGATCCCGGCCAGGTTCGTTTCTTCGATGCTGACGGAAGGGCAGTGCAATGAGCGACAAGGAGGCCACCTCGACTACTGGCATGTCCGCCCGCAAGGCCGGCGTCATCGAATACACGATCATCGCTTTCTGCATTGCCGCCCTTGCGATGATATTTCAGCCTTTCTTGCTGGCTCTCTTCACGATCGGCTCCGCACTGGTGGTCTTCGGCGCCCTCGCCTTCAATCTGGTGCCGCTCGCGGTCCCGGGAGCGCCAGTTCGCGCGGTGGTCACCGGTGGTGTGGTCGTCGCCATCCTCTTCGTCGTCATCGTCGGCCTCGCAATTCTCTCGGCCTGGCTCTACGGAGTCTATTTCGTCAAGCCGATTGGCTAGCGCGCGACTCTCGCCCTCCATGCGGTCTGCCACGCCGATCATCTCGAGCGCGAGAAAGGCGCGTTGGGTTACGGACCCGTCGCCCGCAAGGTGGCGACGAAAGCACGTTGTTGACGGAAAATCTTCTCGCCACAATGGAGCAGTAATGTTCCTGTGGGTCGTCGGCCGATAAAGGCACGACAGACCCGCCGACGGGAATCGACCAGACGCATCCGCGTCTGCGTAGGGGGGCCGTGTTTTTCTGGTCCGGCATTGTGTAACGCCATGAATCCTATGCAGAGGAGGTTTTGTCATGAAAAACCAAATCCCGATTGCCGTGGTCGTCGCGACGCTTTCTGCTGGCGGTGCATTCGCACAGGTGGCGACCCCGACCGATCCGTCTACGCCGCCTCCGCCACCGCCTCTCATTAAGCATGCCGAGGGCCATCTCGCCTCAAATCTCATCGGTGAGACGGTCTACAACGGAATTGGCGACGAGGCGGAAAGCATTGGCGATGTGAACGATATCGTGATCAATTCCGATGGTAAGGTCGAAGCGCTGGTCATCGGCGTCGGCGGCTTCCTGGGCATCGGCGAAAAGGATGTCGCAATCGAATACGGTCTCGCCAAAATCAGTATGGCGGACAACTTCGAGGTGCTCGTCGTCGAGACCACAGCGGAAGCGCTTGAGGCCCAGGAAGATTTCGACTCTGCGGCCTACGCGCCGATGCCTGCCGATGTGGACATCAAGAAGATCGAGCCGGCGACTGCCGAAGACCTCGCAAAAGCGGAGATTGAGAACGTCGTCGAGGATGTTGCTCCGGCGGCGTCTCCCGAGACGTTGGCCCAGTAGACTACGCTTGCCCCGCAAAGGCCCTGCATCCCGCCGGGCCTTTGCGGCCCTTTTCCAAGAATGGCGATGACCTGCGGGGCCGCGCTTGCGAATCTCCCCCGCGGTCGCGCAGCCTTGGCGTGGTTGCCCTGTCTATCCAGGCTCCCGGCCAATTTCGGTGATCTCGTCGTCGGACAGTGGCCCGGTATTCAGCGCGTCGAGTGAACCGTTCAGTTGTTGCACCGTCCGCGTGCCGATGAGCGCGGGCGTGACGCGGTCGTCGCGCAACACCCAGGTCAACGCCATTCGCGCCAGGCTCTCGCCTCGTCGTTTGGCGAGCGTGTTCAATGTGGCGATCAAGTCCCTCGGAATCAGGGTCCAGCATCGCGCCGCTCGCAAATCCTCAGGCACGCCACCGAGATGCTTTCTGGGTATGGTTGTCACTAGCGCATGTACGACTAAAGTGGCGCTCGCCTGCATCCCACCTACCGCGGAAGGTTTGTCATGGACTACGTCAATCTCGGTGCCACAGGTTTGAAGGTCTCGCGAATCTGTCTTGGCATGATGACCTTCGGCTCAAGCAAATGGCGCGATTGGGTCTTTGACTACGAGGAGTCCAAACCATTCATCGCCCGTGCGCTCGAGGCAGGCATCAATTTCTTTGATACCGCCGATGTCTATTCGATGGGGGTCAGCGAAGAGGTCACCGGTCGGGCGCTTCGCGAACTCGGTGTCGAGCGGCACAAGGTTGTTGTTGCCACCAAGGTCCATGGTGAGATGGGCGACGATCCGAACGAGCGCGGCCAGTCCCGCAAGCACATCATGCATGCGATCGACGACTCCCTGCGCCGGCTCGGTATGGACTATGTCGACCTCTACCAGATTCACCGGTTGGACAAGACAACCCCGATCGAGGAAACGCTTGACGCTCTCAACGACGTGGTCCGCGCCGGCAAGGCCCTCCACATCGGAGCGTCTTCGATGTTCGCGTGGCAGTTCGCCAAGATGCTCGAGACGTCGGATCGGAAGGGGTTGGCGCGGTTCGTGACCATGCAGAACCACTACAACCTGCTCTATCGCGAGGAGGAGCGGGAGATGATCCCGCTCTGCGCCGATCAGGGAATTGGACTCATCCCCTGGAGTC
>JAAEOR010000697.1 GCA_024222895.1 Hyphomicrobiales bacterium
TGAAGGACCGTTAATCGAGGGCTTCATCGTAAAATTACGATAAAGCCCAATGGCCTTCGATCAGGAAGACGTCGTTCTCGCAGCACGCATGAAAGCCCTCGGCCATCCGGCCCGGGTGGCCATCGTGCGTGCGCTTCTGTGCGCCGAGGGTGGTCGCTGCTGTTGCGGTGACATCGTCAGCCGCCTGCCGCTTGCCCAGTCCACGGTGTCCCAACATCTCAAGGTCCTCCGCCAGGCCGGGATCGTTGCCGGTGAGGTCGAAGGACCGCGATCCTGTTATTGGCTTGATCGCAGCGCCTTGGCGGCGATCGCCGATGCGGTCGGCGGATTTGACGATGGCGGCGCTGTCGCCAAGCCGGCCGCAGGGGTTCTGTGATGGTGGCGGTGGCGGACCAGGACAACGGCCCGAAGGTCAGGCCGGAAACGACATTCAGCACGGTCGCCAGCCTGTGGCCCTATATGTGGCCGGCAGACCGGCCCGACCTGAAGCGTCGCGTCGCCGTGGCGCTGTCTGTCCTGGTCGCTGCCAAGGTTATCACGGTCCTGATTCCCTACACCTACAAATGGGCGACCGACGCACTCGTCACGCCGGATGCGGACGACGCGAACGCGGTTGGCCTCGCCGCACTGGTTACCGTACCGGTGATGCTGGTGGTCGCCTACGGCGTCGGCCGGATCATGATGAACGTTTTCAACAACCTGCGCGACGCCCTGTTTGCCAAGGTTGGCCAGCATGCGGTCCGGCAACTGGCCTACAAGACCTTCGTGCACATGCACGCCCTGTCACTTCGCTACCATCTGCAGCGGCGGACCGGCGGGCTGTCGCGGATCATCGAGCGGGGCACCCGCGGTATCGAGATCATCGTCCGCTTCACCATCCTCAACACGGCGCCCACGGCGATCGAGTTTGTGCTGGCCGCGGTCATCATCGCCTACCAGTTCAGTTTGATCTACCTGGTTGTCATTGCGGCCACTGTCGTCCTCTACACCTGGTTCACGGTCAAGGCGTCGAACTGGCGGATCAAGATTCGCCGGGCGATGAACGAATCCGACACGGACGCCAATGCCAAGGCTATCGACTCGCTGCTCAACTTCGAGACGGTGAAATACTTCGGCAACGAGAAAATGGAGGCGGGCCGTTTCGACCGCGCCATGGAGGGGTATGAGGCCTCGGCCATTCGCATCTGGACGTCATTGGCCTGGCTCAACATCGGCCAGATTGTAATTTTTACGACCGGCATGACCATCTGCATGGCGATGTCGGCGGCGGCGGTGCTCCGTGGCGAGCAGACCATAGGTGATTTCGTTCTCATCAACGCGCTGCTGATGCAGTTGTCGATCCCGCTCAATTTCATCGGTTTCGTCTATCGCGAGATCAAGCAGGGGCTGATCGACATTGAGGCGATGTTCTCGCTGCTCGACGTACCGCCTGAGATAGCCGATCGTCCGGACGCAACAACACTGATCGTCAACGGTGGGGCGGTGAAGTTTGAGAATGTCGATTTCCACTATGATGCCGAACGGTCCATCCTCAAGGGTGTGACGTTTGAAGTGCCGGCCGGTCGGACGGTTGCTATTGTCGGTCCGTCCGGCGCCGGCAAGTCGACCATCTCGCGGCTGCTTTTCCGCTTCTACGATGTGACCGGCGGGCGGATTACGATCAATGGGCAGGATGTCCGCGACGTGACCCAGGTGTCGCTCCGTGCGGCGATCGGGATGGTCCCGCAGGACACGGTCCTGTTCAACGACACCATCGCCTACAACATCCGATATGGGCGTCTTGGCGCCACCGATGGGGAGGTTCGTGAAGCAGCCGCGACGTCCCAGATCGCCGGATTCATTGATGGCTTGCCGGACGGTTACGAGACCGAGGTCGGCGAGCGTGGCTTGAAGCTCTCCGGTGGCGAGAAACAACGGGTGGCGATCGCTCGCACGGTACTCAAGGCGCCGCCAATCCTTATCCTCGACGAGGCCACATCTGCCCTCGACATCCATACCGAGCGTGAAATCCAGGCCGCCCTCGACCGGGTCGCCACCGGCCGTACGTCGGTGGTGATTGCCCACCGGCTGTCGACGGTGGTCCACGCCGACGAGATCATCGTCCTCGATGAAGGGCGGATCGTCGAACGCGGCCGTCATGAAGACCTGCTGGCCGAGAGCGGTCTCTATGCCAGCATGTGGAACCGGCAGCGCGAGGCGGCGGAAGCCGAGGAGCGCTTGCGCGAAGTTGAGGAAACTGACGAGCAGGGTTTCGTCCACAAGCCACATTCCAGGCAGCCGGAACCGGCGGAGTAGGGCGGCACAGGTTCAGATGACCCGGTCTCCGCCGCCGACTGATGGTTGACCATAGAGGTCCGGCCGCTTCCCTTCCCGGCCGGTCCGTGCTTGTTAACCGCGACCAAGATCGAGGAGCGTTTCTTGGAGTCCGTACTCGACTCAATCCGCGCCATCATGGTGCCGATCCGCAAGGAAGGGTGGCTATTCATCGCCATCGCGGCAGCGCTTGCCCTGGTTCTGGGCTGGCTGTGGCAGCCGCTCTTCTGGATCGGCCTGATTGTCACCGTCTGGTGCGTCTATTTCTTCCGTGATCCGCCACGGGTCATCCCGCTCGACCCCGACCTCGTGGTCAGCCCCGCCGACGGCGTCGTCTCATCGGTCGCGAATACAGGTGCCCCGCCCGAACTCGGCCTGGGCATGGAATCGACGCGGCGGATCTCGGTTTTCATGAACGTCTTCAATTGTCACGTGAACCGGACGCCGGTATCCGGACAGGTCACGCGGATTGTTTACACGCCGGGCAAGTTTCTCAACGCCGAGCTGGACAAGGCAAGCGAGGACAATGAACGCAACGGCGTCGTGTTGGACAGCGCTCACGGTCCGGTCGCAGTCGTCCAGATCGCCGGGCTGGTAGCCCGGCGGATCGTCTGCTGGGTTAAGGAGGCCGACTCCCTGTCGCCCGGTGAGCGTATCGGCATGATCCGGTTCGGCTCCCGTCTCGATGTTTACCTACCCGAAGACGCTGTGGTGCTTGTGGCGGAGGGTCAGCAGGCGGTGGCCGGAGAAACGATCATTGCCCAGTTCGGCACGACCGGCGCGGACCGCCAGGTGCGGACCGACTGACGGCGGCCTGCGATGTCGATTTTCCAACCCTTCGACCCTGATGACGAGCCGAAATGGCGCAAGCTGCGCCAGCTTCGCGATGTGCCGATCCGTCTGGTGCTGCCGAGTCTGGTAACATTGCTGGCGCTGTGTGCGGGACTCACCTCGATCCGCATGAGCATCGAGGAACGGTATGACTGGGCGATTGCCGCCGTCGCTATCGCCGCGCTGCTCGACGGCATCGACGGGCGGGTGGCGCGTTTTCTGAAATCGACAACGCGGTTCGGGGCGGAACTTGATTCGTTGACGGACTTTGTCAATTTCGGCGTGGCGCCGGCGATTCTGTTGTTTGTCTGGTCCCTTGATGAAACCGGCTCGGTCGGCTGGATCGTTGCGCTGATCTTCGCCATCTCCGTCGCCTTGCGACTTGCCCGTTTCAATGTCGCCTTGCAGGGACCGAAACAGCCGGAATGGCAGTCCCGGTTCTTCGTCGGTGTGCCGGCACCGGCTGGCGCGATGATCGTATTCCTGCCGGTCTATCTTGAACTCGTCGGCGTGCCGCACGGCTTCCTGACCGCGCCCCTGGTGATCGTCTACGCGCTGGCGATCGCGCTGCTGATCGTCAGCCGGGTGCCGACCTGGTCGGCCAAGCTGGTTGGCCGGCAGATTCCGCGCGATCTGGTGCTGCCGTTGTTTATCGTCGTGATCCTGACGGCGGCGTTGCTGGTCAGCTTTCCGTGGCACACCATGTCGGTGCTGACCCTCGCCTACCTGCTGGCACTGCCGCTGAGCTGGCGGTCGCACCAGCGATATCTGGCGGCCGATGCCGCTATGGACGCCAGCGCGGAAAGTGAAGCGGCGGCCGATGGTCAGGCGCGCCGCGATGATGCCGATGCGGATTAAATCAGCAGGAAGTCGTCTTCCGTGAGCTTGGCCTTGTTCTCAAGCCTGACCAATTCGACGGCGCTTACTATCGTTCCATCGTGATAGATATCCGGAAGGATTGATTGGATTCGACCCGCGACGCGAAAGGTGCGCCATGAGCGACGACGTCTATCCCCGTGACATGATCGGCTACGGGCGAAATCCCCCGGACCCGCAATGGCCGGACGACGGGCTGGTCGCGGTTCAGTTTGTCGTCAACTACGAGGAAGGCGGCGAGAACAA
>JAAEOR010000698.1 GCA_024222895.1 Hyphomicrobiales bacterium
ACGCGGCCGGTGTGGTCGTTGGCGCCCCGGTCATGGCCGTGGCTACCAACGGCCTGCCGCGAAAAGCCTCACTGCTGACGCTGATGGCGATCTTCGTGCTTGGCAACGCACTCTGCGCGATCGCGCCCGACTACACGCTCCCTCATCCTTGCGCGCATTGTGACCGCGTTCTGCCACGGTGCGTTCTTCGGTATTGCGGCGGTTGTCGCTGCGGATATCGCACTGCCCGGCAAGCGCGCGCAGGCGGTCGCGCTCGTCTTTGCCGGCCTCACCGTCGCCAACATCATGGGCGTCCCGGGAGGAACGACCATCGGTTACGCGCTCGGCTGGCGGGCGACATTCTGGACGGTCGTCGGCGTCGGGATCGTGTCGATGATAGCCATCGCCGCCTGGCTCCCGACAGGCCTGAAATCCCCAAACGGAGATCTCGTCCGTGAGTTCAGGGTCCTGGCGCGGCCGCGCGTCTTCCTGGCGATGTCGATGACGGTGTTGACCTCCGCGAGCTTGTTCGTTGTCTTTACATTCATCGCGCCCTTGCTGGCCACGGTGACGTCGCTGACGACATCGGGCGTGACGTCGGCCCTCCTGGTCTTCGGAGTCGGCATGACCATCGGCAGCTTCGTCGGTGGTCGCCTCGCAGACTGGCGGCTGATGCCGGCGATCGCCGGTACGATCGTTGCCTTGATGGCGGTCCTCACCTTGGTTCTCCTGTTGAGTGACAATGCGGTGGCAATGTCCACGATCATGTTCGTGTGGGGCCTGGTCATCTTCTCGCTTGCGCCGCCCCTGCAGATTCGCGTGGTGAACGCCGCGGCGGACGCGCCGAATGTCGCGTCGACCCTGAATCAGGCTGCCTTCAACCTGGGCAATGCCGGCGGAGCCTGGCTCGGCTCGATGCTGCTGGCGCTCGGCTTCGGCTATGCCGACCTGCCGTGGGCAGGAATTGGCCTTGCCTGGTTTGCCCTGCTCGCGGCGTTCGTTTCGCGAAGAATGGATGGCCGGGGAGCGGTCGCGACCAGTGCCATGACGCCGGCTCCGGTCGCATGACCATCAGGGGGTCAGCAGACCCGGAGGCAACTTTCATGAGTTGCGGAACTCCTTGGGCGTCTTCCCCGTCCAGCTTCGGAAAGCGCGCGTGAAGTTCGAGGCGCTGGTGTAGCCGAGGGCAGCCGCAATGCTGGCGATTGCTTCCGCGCTGGTCGTGAGGCGCTCGACGGCCAACTCGCGCCGCACCTGATCGCGCAGGCGGGCGACATTGCTGGCCTGCTGCCGGAGCAAGGACTGCAGCCTCCATTTAGGCAATCCGACGGATGCGGCGATCTGGTCGATCCCGAAATCTCGGTCCGCGACACGCTGCTCGATAATCTGCCGGACTCTGCCACGCAAGTCGATCTGGCGGGGTTGTGGCAAACCGGTCGGCGGAATATCGGACAAGGGGTCGACCGTCGGCAACGGAAGAAGCAGCAGATCAGACTGGAAGCGCAAGCTCACGCCGAGGGCGCCCGGGATTGCCGACGTCGGGGGCAGAATGTCGTCGGGAATGAGCGTGGTGTCCGAGGTGACCGCGACAACGCCGCTCGGGTCCCAGGCATCGCCAGATGCCTGCCTCAGGATCTCGACAAAGAACGCCACCGCTGTGGCGTCCGCGTGACGGACATCGGACGTTGTATCTCTTGGTCTTTTCAGCCGCCAGATTGCGATCTTGCCCTCGACCTCAAGCCTGTAGGATGCCGCGCCGCCCTGATCCTCAGCCGTCGCGCAAAAGCGCTGCAGGAACTCCCCAACCGTGTTGGATCCGTTCTGCAGAGGCAGGATCGGCGCCCATCCGCCCAAAGCCATTCGCCCGCACGACTATAACGTTACCGCAGCGAATTGCCGGCAGAAGGAGGAGCTGGGGATCGCCGGCGCCGAGTGGTACCGATCGCCGATTTCGCGGGCCGAACTGAAGGAGCTGATGAAGCGCCGGGACGGCCCGGCACTTGCCAGCACCGCGCTCTGGCTAAGAGTCTGACTCAAAACTAAAGACATTATATATCAATAGGTTGAAGACGCGATGATCGAGTAGCGACACGATCTCGCCAGTAGGGGGAAATGCCGTGACTCTCTCGATTATCGAGGAAGCGCTCGATTAGCGGCTTCCCAATGTTGCCTGGAACGCCTTGAAATCATTCAGGTCGTTTTCAGTCAGGCTCTAAGTGGCATCATCGTGTTCGGGCTTGCTGGCTACCTCACATGGGGGAGCTGGTGGAGCGTTCCCTTTTTCATGATCTACGGTGTTCTTTGCGCGTCGGCCTCGGATTCGCGCTGGCATGAGATGGGGCACCGAACGGCCTTCAGGACGCGCTGGCTGAACGACGTGGTGTACCAGGTCGCGTCGTTCCTGATGCTGCGGGAGCCGACCGTCTGGCGCTGGAGCCACACCCGGCACCACAGCGATACGATCGTGGTGGGCTGCGACCCTGAAATCGTTACCGGGCGGCCGCCCGACATCCCGACCCTTCTCATCAACCTGTTCAACCTCAAGAACCTGGTCCTGGCACTCAAGAAGCTGTACATCCATGCGGCCGGGCGGCTGACCGAAAGCGAAGACTCGTTCATTCCAGAGACGGAGTGTTGGAAAGTCTATCGCACCGCGCGCATCTGGCTGGTCATCCTGGCGGCCGTGATCGCCCTGGCCCTGGCGGTCGGGAGCATTCTCCCGCTTATGTATATCGGTTTGCCGGTAGTCTATGGCGGTTCGCTCGGTCTTGTCCTCGCCGTGACGCAGCATCTCGGGCTGAAAGAGGATGTCAGCGACTTCCGTCTCAATACGCGGACGATCTACCTGAACCCGTTGCTTCGGTTCCTGTATCTGAACATGAACTACCAGGTCGAGCACCACATGTTCCCGATGGTGCCCTACTACAATCTGCCGAAGCTGCATGAGAAACTGAAGGCCGACATGCCGCCCGCCTATGGCGGCCTGATCGAGGTCTATTCCGAGATTATCCCGGCACTGCTGCGCCAGCGCAAGGAGCCGGGCTACTCCATCGAGCGTCAACTCCCACCGACGGCACGCCCGTATGTGCAGCCACAATTGCTGGAGACCATGTCGCCAACGGAGTGACAGGTCGGCTGGCGCCTTGTCGATGCGCTTTCCGAACATCTGGAAGTTCGGTTTGTCATTCGAGGCGTCCGGCTCGTCAAGGTTCCAGGGCGGACGCCATCGTCAGTGCCGAATGCACTGAGGTTGTTCAGTCTGGACGTCAAAGGTGAGGAAGCGATCGAACAATGGCGCTTTTCTATAAAAACTCTGTTCGGGGAGAATGGCTCCAGCCACCTTTTCCCTTCGGTGCTCGATAAGCCCGAACCAGTACAGTGGTCTCAATATGCGCGCCTGCATCGCGAACGATCCTGTGTCCCACGTTGCCTGCAGCATACCGGTTGTCGGGATGGTGCAAAGACGCGTCAGTCGCTCGGGCGTTTGCCATTCCGTCGCGGCCACCGACAGCGACCAGAGCAGGATGCCGATATCGCGTCCCGGCCAGGAGGCGTCCATCCCCGGGCCGAGATAACCGAGATCGGTGCGCCAGAAGGTGGTGTGGAAGAGGATGGCCTGGAGGGCACGCTGCCGATCCTTGGCCAAGGCGTCCTTGCCGTGGCGGGTAGCCCTCAGACTGCCACGATATTTTCGAACCAGTTTGGCGAATTCTGCTATGTGGCGGACAAAGAACAACGGCAGAAAGTCGGGCTCGTTGATCACCTTGTTAAGCCGGAAGGCCGCTTTGCGATCGAAGTCCGGCCATTCGAACAGATCAATCATCTCCGCGACCACAGTCCGGGTCAGATTGCCTGTCGCGGTCAACTTCAGCCCGCTGCCGTCGGCCGCCCGGCTCAGCAATGCGAGACAGTTGTGCGCCATGGCAGAAGACGCTGTCTCGGTGCTGGTGAGATCGTTGGCGAGGCGAAGAACGCCGTGGTTCCTGGACGGTTCGCGGCGGAGTGCGACTAGGCTCTCCATGTCGAGAAGCGTCCAAGCCGGCTCGATGCCACCAAGCCAGCGACGAACCTGCGCATCACGAGGGAAATCCGGGGGTACCATTGTTCGTCTGGCCTTTAGCTTTAGCGAACGGTCCGTCCGTGGCCAAGTCTACGGCCGTACACAAATATCTCCATTCCTTGTGCTGTAATCCATATTGCAGCAAGCCGACAGGGTCGTTTGTCTGATAGTCCCAGATCTTGCGACGCGGCTTCGCTGCCGCGTCCGCCCGGAAAAGCTCTGCCATAACCAGGCAATGAGGCTGAGCCCGCTGTCCCCGTTGGGTTGGCGGAACGGAGCCGCCACCCTGTCCGGATTAGATATCGAAGTTGGTGGGCAGCACGACCACGTCCCGGATGGTGACGTTTCTCGGTCGGGTCAGCATGAATATCACAGCGTCGGCGACCTCTGTCGGCTCGATGAGCGAGCCGTTTTCCTTGGCCTTTCGCAGGTTTTCCTCCGGCCAGTCGGCCAGCAGTGCGGAAATCACCGGGCCGGGCGAGACCTGGCCGACGCGGATGCCGTGACCCATCAGCTGCCGGCGCATGGCCTGCACGAAGCAGGTCATCGCCCATTTCGACCCTGAATAGACAGGCTCCCACGACACAGCCGTGTGACCGGCGACCGAGCAGGTGACGACGATGTCGCCGGTGCCGCGCTCTTTCATATGCGGGATCACGTCACGGACGTTCTTCATCACCGCATTGACGTTGAGGTTGAGCATCCGGTCGATGGCGGCGTTGTTGGTCTCGTCCAGATCGCCGCCGATATAGGTTCCGGCATTGCAATGCAGGACGTCGATCCGGCCGGTTTTCTGAAGGACCTCCGGGACCATGGCGTCGCAGCTCTCGGCATCGAGAAGGTCGGTCACCTGGGCAATTGCCTTGTCACCGAATTTGCCGGTCAGTTCGTTCAGCGCTTTTTCGTCACGGTCGACCATTGCGACCGTTGCCCCCGCTTTCAGCAGTGCTTCGGTGGTGGCGAGTCCGATACCCGATGCCGCGCCGGTGACCGCGGCCACTTTGCCCTGAATGCTTTCAGCCATTTTTGTTCTTCCTCTGTTGATGGGGTCCGCGCCGCTCACGCCTGGCAGGCACGGTGATAGGTGGAAAGACTTTCGCTGACCCGCCAGATCAGGAGTTCCTGCGGATCAAGAGGACGATCCGCGAAATGGGCGGCGGCCGGCAGGTGCTGCCACAGCAGCGGCAGGGGAATGCTTTTCCCCGCCAGTGCCGATCTCAACCGTTCGACGGCGGCCGTTGCCGCGGGATCAGGCCAGTAATAGCGAATACGATCGGAAAGCGAGTAGTGGCGCAGCAGGCGTTTTTCGGCTTCCGGACCGTCATAGTGACGAACCCAGTCCGCCGACCGGGCAACCATGACCTCTTCCATTGTCCGGTAAAGCGGCCGGTCGCCATATTCGGACAGGAGATCGGATGCGATCAGGTCGAGAGCATAAAGCGCCTCGCGCAGCACGAAGGTCAGCTCAGGACCAACTTTCAGAACTGCAAACCCATCCTCGACGAGCTCCGCCAGCGGCTTTTCACCCTGGTAGTCGGTGGAATGGGCTTCGAACACGAGCCCCGGCTCTGTGTCGAGCCATCGGACCAGGTCCGCGGCTTTTTCGCGGCGATAGGTGATGACATTGCGGTTGCCGAATTCGACGCCGGGCTGAACGACGATCCCGATGACGCGTTCGAACGCGTCGCCAAGTCGCGCCTTGGTGAAGAATTCGCGATGGATATCCACTGTCTGCTGGACAGCGGTGGCTGCGGTCGGCTCGATAGAGTCGAGCGCATGATCGGCGCCGCCGGGCGGAGGGACTTCCGTGCCGATGATGTAGACCGGCTCTTCTCCGCCGGCTTCCCGGGCGGTCTTCTCCGCCACCGCGGCCAGCCTTACGGCACGGCCGGCTGTCGTCTCGTCATCGAGTGCAACGGGTTCGCCGGCACATCCCATCGAGGCGTCGAGGTGGATTTTCCGGAAACCGGCGGCGACATAGGCCGCCATCATGGACTCCGCCTCCGCCAATGCCGCGGCGACAGGCCGGTCACGCCATGGGTTCGGGCCGAGGTGATCGCCGCCAAGCACGATCTGGTCGGCAGCGCAGCCCTCTTCCCCGGCGAGCCGCGCGACCAGTGCCGCGAAGTCGGCGGGCTTCATGCCGGTGTAACCGCCCTGGTGGTTGACCTGGTTGCAGGTGGCTTCGATCAGCACCGTCGCGCCGGTATCGCGGCCGTGGCGTAGCGCGGCACGCAGCACCACTGGATGTGCGGAACACACCGACGGGATGCCGCGCGGCGTTCCTTGCCTGCGGAGCCGTGCCAGTTCGTTCAGCGCAATACGCATCAGCGACGCCTCCCTGTCCGGGCGATGAATCGGTCGCCGATCACATCCGTTCGCCGCCTCCTATCTGGATTGGTAGCCATCATGGAATTATCGGTGTTTTGGAATGACAGAAGAAGCTGATGCAGCACATGTCCCACAAAAAAGGTGATAAAGGTATCGAGCAGATGCATCATGCGCCTTGTCGATCGGGATATCGAATGCCATAGCGCTGGTGCTGGCCGCAACTATCATCACGAAGGGCTAAACAAATGAAGTCTCTCGTTCTGGAAAAGAAAGAGGAACTGTCGCTCCGCGACTTCGCCGCCATCGATCACGATGAAGAGGTGCTTGGACCCCGTAGCGTGCGGATCAAGCTGCATACCGTCGGCATTTGCGGTTCGGATGTGCACTACTACACGCACGGTCGGATCGGCCCTTTTGTTGTCAACGAGCCGATGATTCTTGGCCATGAGGCGTCAGGTGTCGTCCTTGAAACCGGTTCCGAAGTGACGACGCTGAAGGTCGGCGACCGGGTTTGCATGGAACCGGGTGTTCCCGACCCCAACTCCAGGGCGACGCGGCTTGGCATGTACAATGTCGATCCGGCGGTTCGCTTCTGGGCGACGCCACCGGTGCATGGCATCCTCCGGCCAACCTGCGTGCACCCGGAAGCCTTTACCTTCAAGCTCCCCGACAATGTCAGTTTTGCCGAGGCCGCGATGGTCGAGCCGCTCGCGGTCGGCATTCACGCAGCAACCAAGGCACGGATCAAGCCGGGCGATATTGGTGTGGTCCTGGGCGCCGGGCCGATCGGTCTGGTGACGGCGCTGTCGGCTCTTGCGGCGGGTTGTGCGCGCGTCTTTGTGACCGACCTCGACGACAAGAAACTCGAACTCGCGTCAGGCCTCGGTGCGATCACGCCGATCAATGTGACAAAGCAGAACGCCGCGGACGTAGTCAAGCGGGAGACGGAGGGCTGGGGTGCGGAGGTCGTGTTCGAGGCGACCGGATCACCGAAAGCGGCGGCGCAGATCTTCGAACCCCTTGCACCGGGCGGCTGCGTCGTGATGATCGGCGGCCAGCCGGATCCGATCAGCTATGACGCCGGCGCTGCGATGGTCCGCGAGGCACGGGTCGAGAACATCTTCCGTTACGCCCACGTCTTCCCGCGCTGTGTTGCCATGCTCGGATCCGGCGCAATCGACGTGAAACCGCTCATAACCAGGACTTTCGACTTCGAAGACAGCGTCCGCGCCTTCGAGATTGCTGCGTCCGCACCATCGGGCGATGTGAAGATGCAAATCGAACTGCCGCAATAGGCACGAAACTGTGACGGACCCAGTGCCACTTCCCTTCGTGAGGCGTAGCCGACATCAGCACGGGTGTTTGCTTGAGCCAGATCGAGGGTTTTGTCCTCAAACGCGGTCGTCGGAATTTCCGGCTATTGTTTTTGAGGTCATTGTTTTGTCGCTGTAATGAACGGCGAATTGTGGCGCGGAGGAGCGTTATGGAGATTTTGCCTTTGA
>JAAEOR010000699.1 GCA_024222895.1 Hyphomicrobiales bacterium
AATAAACATATAGATCAGATAGTTATTCTGCGGTCCGGTTTCGATTTGACCGTCAGGTGCCGTGCCTGAAGTCATCCGGTCGAGCTTTCCCAAATGGCTGCTTTCTGCGGTTCAGCGGTTCATCTCTAGAAAGTGGGTCGAATAGGACCGTCGGAAAAGCTGGATGGCACAAGAGTGCGCGGAATACGATCCACGTCCCCTCTACGCGCCCAACAACCGAAGTCGATCTGCCGGTCAGCGATGTCGCCGAGGTGCCAATTGCGGACGCCACACCATGACCGCACCGAAGTGTGCATGGCTTCGGTGCGGTCGCGTGTTGCGAGGTGGAGCCACTTCAGCGGATTCGGGATATTGGTGCCCCTGGCTTCGTTGAAGTCGTTGTAGATCTTGTCGATGACCGGAAGAACCTCGGGCTCGATCCCCTCCATGATCCACGCCGGAGTTTTATAGGCCTCATCGCCCCCGGTGATCCGCTTTTCAACGAGCGGCGGCGGCTGGAAGATGGATTGCGGTACGGCACTCAGTCGCGCGCGGACCTCGTCTTTGGTCACGTTCCAGACCACGAAGTCGATCGCCATCGAGAGGGGGCCGTCATACGTTTCACGAATCCCATCGACCATTTGGGGGAGCGTATCGGGATCATTGGTGAAATGATATGCGACGGCCAATCTCGGTTTCGTAACCGCCATGATTTTTCCGAACATCGGCGCCGATGTGTGAAGAGCGACGAGGGACTGGCGCATGGCTATCAGATCCTGACCTCGATCCCATGCATCGGCCCGGCGGCCGCGACGACCCTGATCGCATGCCTCGCTGAACTGGGCAGCTTGACCAGAAGGCAAATCGCCATGCTTGCAGGTCTGGCACCGATCGCCGACCAGTCCGGTAGGCACGAGGGAAAGCGCGTGATCTGGGGGTGGCCGCACTCGCGTCCGCCGCATGCTTTATCTCGCTGCCCTTAGCGCCGCCCGCTACAACCCGCCACTGCACGCGTTCTATCGACGACTGCGCGATGCTGGCAAATCGGCAAAGGCGGCGCTCATCGCTGTGGCTAGAAAGCTCGTCGTGTTGGCCAATACTCTCAATCACCGAAAACCGAACATGGCAGCCAAATCCACCGTCTAAAGGTTGACTCGAAACACAGATGCTCCGTCACACGATTGAAGTGTTTCGGAACCAAACCAGATAAGCGCCATGGGCGGCAAGCCCAAGCACCGCGCTCCGACCGGGGGTCACGCGGATACCAAGTTGGGTCAACGAACGAAACCGCTCGCGCGGTAGAGCGCTGCTCGCAAGCCGGTGACTTTGGCTGAGGAGGTCGTGGTGTCGGATGCGTGCTGTCCAATTTCGCGTGGTTCACATGTCTGCACAGCCTCGGTTCAGACGGGAGCATTCCATGACCGATGTGAGCATCCGCGCATTGTGCTGGCGCGTGCTTGAGGACGTGATGATCCGCAGGATCATGCTGAAGGTCCAGGGACAACGACAACCATCGCCAAGGGCTCGCATGACGAAGTGCAATCGAAGATGCGGTGATCAATCTTGACGAGCAGCTGGAAACGGCTTCGAATGGCAGGAGGGGAGATTTTTGGTTCCCAAGAAACGGTTCGCCCCATGCCACTGAAGGCTCGTCGACAGGCAAATCACGCAGAGGTTGCCGAGTGCGCTATTTTTACTACGCCTAACTCGTTGAAATCACACGTGGTGCAAAACATTAAATCCCCATATCGCAATATTCGTGCCGACACTTCGAAGTTGTGCAGGGGTTCGAGGCCGAGATAGCTCAGGCCCGCAGCATCACAACACAGAGTTATCCATCGCGGTTTCCTTCATTGGGGGCTTTCCGACGCCGGCCCCGGGTGACAGCACCATCGTCCCGATGGGCCGGCATCCGAAACCCTACACAAACTGCGACATCGGACTGCCGAAGT
>JAAEOR010000700.1 GCA_024222895.1 Hyphomicrobiales bacterium
ATGTCGAATGGCCTGGCCGCGCTGGCGGGTGCGCTTTTTGCCCAGACCAACGGGTTCGCGGACGTCACATCCGGTGTCGGGACGATCGTCGTCGGTCTCGCCGCGGTGATCGTTGGCGAGACTCTGTTCCGAACGCGGAACCTGCTCATCGTCCTGATCGGCGTTGTGGTTGGCTCGATCCTCTATCGGATCGCGATTCAGCTGGCGTTGACGTTCGACTGGATTGGCCTGCGCGCCTCGGACGTTAATCTTGCGACAGCTGTTCTCGTTGCTCTGGCGCTGATCCTGCCGCGGCTGCGCAAGGGCGGGGCGCCGGTATGATCCGCGTCGAGAATCTGGCGGTCACCTTCGCCAAAGGGACACCGTTGGAAAAGACCGCGTTGGCGGGGGTGAGCCTGACAATGGAAGCTGGCGAGTTCGTCAGCGTTATCGGCTCCAACGGTGCCGGCAAGTCGACGTTGCTCAACGCCCTGGCGGGCGACTTCCCACCGAGTGGCGGCCGCATCGCCATCGACGGTGCGGACGTCAGTCGTCGGTCGACCGTCGGCCGCTCGAAGCTGGTGGCGAGGGTATTCCAGGATCCGTTGGCCGGCAGTTGCGGGGACCTGACCATCGAGGAGAACCTGGCGCTCGCCACGGCGCGGGGATTGAGACGCGGACTGCGGTCTGCGCTCGGCGCTGATCGTCGAACCCTGTTTCGCGATCGGCTCGCGGCGCTTGGCCTCGGGCTGGAGAACCGGCTCCAGGATCGCATGGCCATGCTGTCGGGCGGCCAGCGCCAGGCGCTGGCTCTGATCATGGCGACGCTCGCCAAGTCGAGTGTTTTGCTGCTTGACGAGCACACGGCTGCCCTCGATCCCGGCATGGCGGAATTTGTCCTTGGATTGACCGAGCGAACCGTGGCAGAGCATCGCCTGACGACGTTGATGGTCACCCACTCGATGCGTCAGGCTCTTGATCTCGGCACCCGCACGGTCATGTTGCACGAGGGGCGCATCATCCTCGATGTCGGCGGTGACGAACGCAACGGGCTCGGCGTCGAGGATCTTGTCGAGATGTTCCGACGGCAGCGCGGCGAGGCACTCGACGAGGACCAGTTGTTGTTGTGATCCCGGCTGTTGTATCCTGCGCCGGACCGATGCAGCCGGCGCCCTATATGGTCCGATTCCGATGCTTGCCACCCCCTGCCGCAGCCACCCTTGGTATAAGGACCGTGGACGTTTGAATCTGACATTCGAGCGCGAGCCCGGCCTCAAAATGGACTCGAATGTCAAATTCGCTCCACCGGGCCGCGGTCTGCAGTCCGGAGCCGTCGAACCATGCCGAAGCCCGCCCCGCCGCACACACTGGGCAATCCGAAGCCGTCTTTCTCGGCCCGCGTGCAATTGTCCGTTGCGCCGACGGTGAGAGAAGGTCTGGTCGTCAATAGCGGCGGTGCACAGCGGCTGCCTGTCGACCTTGCCGGCTGTCGCCGCATCCTGGTGGTGCGGCTCGACTTCATCGGTGACTGGGTCCTGACCACCCCGTTCCTCGCCAATCTGCGTGCCGGCGCGCCTGCGGCCGAGATCACCATTGTCGTGCTCAACCGTGTCTTCGATCTCGCACGCTCGTGTCGATTCGTCGACCGGGTTGTCGCGGTCGATCCGGCCCCGGAGGGGCCGGCGACCTTCTACGCCGCCGACGAGAGTGTGCTCGACGGGTTTGTGGCCGATTACACCAGTGGCGCTTTCGATCTTGCGGTGGTGCCGCGCTGGGATACGGATTTCAACGCAGCGCTGCGGATTGCCGATGGCAGCAAGGCGGCGCGGGTGATCGGCTTTTCGGAGACCAACACCGCCCACCGGCAGGAGAAGAATCGCGGCGAAGACCGGTTTTACTCCGCGGTCCTCAAGGACGAGGCGCTGGCCCACGAGGTTGAGCACAAACTGGAGCTGCTGGTGGCCATGGGCGGCACCGTTGCAGGTCGCGATCTCCAGCTCGATCTCGACCCAGCCGACGATCTGCGTGCCTCGGCTTTCAGAGAAGATCGGTTGGGCGGCGCCCGGCAGTTCCTCGCGGTGGCACCGTTCACGGTTCCGCGAAAGCAGCTGCCGCTCGAGCGAACCGCCGCGCTTGTCAATCGCCTGGCCGCGGCGTTCGATTTGCCCGTCGCCGTGATTGGCAGCCCGGTCCACGCCGGGGACGCGGAGGCCTTCCTGCCGCAGCTTGATTGCCAAGCCGCCGTGGCGGTCGGTCTGTCGCTCGGTACCTCGGCCGCCTTGATCGGCCAGGCGAGCGCCCTGATCGGGATGGATAGCGGTCCGGCCCACATTGCCGCGGCTCTGGAAACACCCGTCGCCGTGATCTTCAACCACGGCGTCGCGGCCTCGCCCAGGCATGCCAGCTCGCCCGAGCGGTTTGCGCCTTGGGGGGATCCCGGCCGTGTCCTGATCCTTCGGCCTGACCGGCCGCTTTCTCCGTGTACCGACGGCTGTGTCGTCTACGACGTCGCCCATTGCATCACCCAGCTCGACGTGGACGATCTGTTCCCGCCGATCGCTGACTTTGTCGGGCGGTTCGTAGAGGCCCCGGCGGAGGTAAGAACGGCGAATTAGAGCGCTCCGGTTTTAGGTAGGGGAGGCGTGCCGTCGATCGTTGTGCTGAATGTTCGCGCGAGGCACCGATCCTCCTCCGAATTTCCGTCGAATTCTCGGGGGAGAGGTGCGGGTTGCGCCTTTGTGCGCATTGCTCGAAACCCAAGCCTGTCCTCCCCCGCGTCTTGCGGGGGAGGTGCCGCGCGAAGCGTGGCGGAGGGGGCGCCCGAATGGTGGTGGAGGGCGCACAGACGTGAGAGGACCATTACGGGCGATCAAGAATGTTCGGCGGCTGCGGCGGACAATGACACCGCCTGAAGGCGGCTGTGGATACGGCTGCGGGTCCGTCATTCGGGACGGCCGGTGTACCGGCGCCCAGCATCCGATCGGCCCCTACGTCATCGACTTCTATTGCCCTGCCGCCCGGCTCGCGGTGGAGATCGATGGATGGAGCCATGCCGTCGGCGACCGGCTGGAGCGGGATGAACGGCGCGACGCCTGGCTGCGCCAACCGGGAATCCGGACACTACGGATTCCTGCGGTCGAGGTGATGCAGCGGTGGGATGAGACGGTGGAGCGGGTCGTTCAGGCTGGGCGGGAAGCCGTCGGAAGCTGATCGATGCTGTTCGGTGCTCCACGACGCCCCCTCCGACGACGCTTCGCGTCGCCACCTCCCCCGAAATCCGTGGAGGAGCGCCGTTGGATCGTCGCGCGAACAGCTCGAAGGGCGCGCCTATACTCTCCCACTTTCTGCAGAGAATTCCCCATCCCGTTGTCAATGGAGAGGAGGTCGCCACAGCCAATGAGTGCGGTGCTCTCGTCAAGGAGCGTTCGTGCTTTCAAGCTCTCGTGCTCCCTCCAACGCGAAGGCGGGACACGGATATCCTTCATTGCGCCGGAGGCCGCTTGCGGCAGCACCTCAATCGTCCTCTGCGATTATGACCAAAAGCGGACCGCTATAGCTGGAGCGAACCGGCCTCCGATCCGGCGGTTCAATCGAACCGGCGATCCCTGGTTTCGGGCGTGAGCAGGGCGGCGATGACCGTGACGGCTGCGGCGAACATCAGGTAGAAGGCCGGGCTGATCGCGCTGCCGGTGACGTCGATAAGCGCCGTGGCGACCAGCGGTGTCGTGCCGCCGAGGACCCCGAGCGTCAGCCCGTAAGCGAACGACGTTCCCGTGTAGCGGACGTCACGTGGAAACAGCTCGACCATGACCGCCGAAACGGCGCCGCCGATGGCGCCGATGAGGATGGCAAAGGCTGCTTGTCCGACGATTACAAGGGCCGGTTCGCCACTGTGCAGCAGGGTGAACAGCGGATAGGACAGCACCAGAAGGCCGATACTGCCGAACAGCAACACCGGCCTTCGGCCGAACCGATCCGCCAGCCAGGCAAAGCCGACGATGGCGGCGATCAGAACGGCGTTACCACCGGTGGCGATCGTCAGTGCCTCGGTCCGAGGGAGCCCGACGCTCTCGGTGAGGTAGGTCGGCCCATAGACAAAGACCATGTAGTTGCCAACGCTGGAGGCTGTCGTAAGTCCGGCTACGCGCAGCAGCGAACCGCCGTGGTTCCTGACGGTGGCGATGATCGGCAGTTGGGCGCGCCCGGCCTTCATGCGGTCTTCCGCTATTCCTCGCCGAACAAGGAAGCCGATCAAGCCAATCAGTGGCGCGGGCGCGTAGAGAAGGCGCCAGCCCCAATCGGCAAACGCCTGCGAGGTCAGGGCGTCGGCGACGACGCTGGCTGCTCCCGATGCCGCCAGCACGCCGACGACACCCGAAGCGAGCGCAATACTGCAGAAAAGCGCCCGGTGATCCTTGGGGGCTGCTTCGCCGACATACACCACGGCGCCGGTGTACTCGCCACCCACCGACAGGCCCTGGAGCAACCGCAGCAACGTCAGCATGATGGGGGCGGCGATGCCGATCGTTGCATAGGTGGGCAGCACGGCAATTGCCGTGGTTGATGCCGCCATCAGCGTGACCGATACGACCAAGGCTGCCTTGCGGCTGATGCGATCGCCGATATGACCGAGGATGACGGCTCCGATTGGCCGCATCAGGTAACCACCGGCAAACACGCCGAAAGTGGCGATCAACGAGGTTGCGTTGTTGCCGGTCGGAAAGAAATGAGCGGCCAGAACCGGGGCCAGGAAGGCATAGACGCCGAAGTCGTACCACTCGAGTACGCTG
>JAAEOR010000701.1 GCA_024222895.1 Hyphomicrobiales bacterium
ATGCGCTGCGCGGCGCGGGTTATTCCGGTGTAAAGCCATCGTGCTGCATTGTCGCGGAAGGCAAAGCTTTCGTCGAACAGGACGAGATCATCCCATTGCGACCCCTGCGCCTTGTGTACCGTCAGGACGTAGCCGAAGTCGAACGCGTCCGAGCGGCGCCGGGCGGCAGGAGTGAGCGCCTCGGCCGTGCCATCGAAATAGGCGGGATTGATTGACGCCACCAAGCCCTTGCGGCCGGCGCCGTCTTCGGGGATCAAGGCAAAGCGGAGCAATCCCTTGCGCGGCGCGCGTACCCGCTCCACGCGCCACAGACTGCCGTTCAGCAGACCCCGTTTGCGATCATTACGCAAACAAACCAGGACGTCGTCGGTAACCGGTGTCGGAGCGTCTCGGCCGAGAAGCGTGCGAATACGAGCGTTGTAACTTTGCCGCGTTGCATTGCGGCCGACCAGAACGTGATCGGCCCCGGTCACTGCGTCAGGGTCGATGTCGTCCCGCGGGATAACCTCACTTTCGCCGTACCGACCATAGGCAAGCCGCCCGCCTTCACGCACCGTCATCGACAGCCGGACGATCGGGTTGTCGGCGGCCTGACGGTGAACCTCGGTGAGCATCACGTCCGGTTCCGCTTCGGTAAAGTAGCCGCCGCCAGCCACCGGCGGCAGTTGGGCAGGATCGCCGAGTACGAGAACCGGCGTCCCGAAGGAAAGCAGGTCGTTGCCGATCACGTCGTCGACCATCGAACACTCATCGATGACGACCAGTCCGGCCCTGCGCGCGGCGCTGTCATGGTTGCGAACGAAAGTCGGACCGGATTCGTCCTCGCCGCGCATTCGATAGATCAGACTATGGATGGTTCCAGCGCGGGCACAACCCTTGGATCGCATGACATGGGCCGCCTTGCCGGTATAGGCAGCGAAAACAGTGGCTCCGGAAACGCCTTCCGCTACATGCCGGGCCAGCGTCGTCTTACCGGTGCCGGCAAACCCGAACAGGCGAAACACCGGTTTGTCACCGGCTTTCAGCCAGGCGCCAACGGCGCTCAACGCCTGTTCCTGTTGAGTTGACCAGCGCATGGGTGCTGACGTGTAGTGGACAGCGTGCCCGCCGGCCAGCCCCCAGATCGTTTTCCGGTGGAGCGAATCTGACATTTGAGTCCCGTTCGCGGCCAGGCCCTCGCTCGAATGTCAAATTCAAAAGCTCCATTAGAATCCGATAGGAGCTGTGCTTGATTGCCGCGCCTCAGGGGACGATCATGTCGAAATCCGGGTGCGACAAGTCAGGCGTGTTTTCGATCATCGCGAACTTGATCTTGCTGGCGCCGCCATTGCCGACGGGGTCGTAGAAGAGGGCACCGCTGCTCGCCGACATAGCTGCCGACGTTGTGAGGGTCGAAGTCGCCTTGATGGACGGTCCATTCTACGGCCATTGGAATCTCCTTGGTGTCGCTTGGTACCGATCGTTGCGACACCCGTAGAGAACTCGCCACAGGACTGCAGTCAGCTCTGTCACAGGTGAATTCAGGCGCGGTTCAGACGCCGCCCGGATACGCCTGGCGGGCCGATTGAAAAGGCCGAGATCGGGAGAATTCGCCTCTCCCGCCACGGATCTCAGATGATGTCGAAATCGTCGTGCGATAGGG
>JAAEOR010000702.1 GCA_024222895.1 Hyphomicrobiales bacterium
CCGCATGATGGCCGCCCATTGCTCGGCGCTCATCGCCCCGGTGCCACTGTCGGTCAGCAGATCGATGAGGACGTCGCCCGATTTCAGCGCGAACAGGTTGAAGTGGGCGGCCCTCAGTTTCTCCTCGCGCTCCGCCCGCGTCGTCATGCGGATCGGTTCGACCGACTTGATGCGAAACGGTTCGATGATGGTTTTCATGTGAAGGCTCCGGCAGACCGTCGGTTCGGCGCCCACGGCTTCGTTTCAGATTGGGCCGCGGCACTCAGCCCCGAATTGGCTTCAGTCTACCCGCAACATCGGTGGCCGTCTTGTGTTCGGCGCACCGCACCGGCTCTTTCAGAATGGCCAGTCGACAGGAGCCGACCCGCCGGGCCGTCCGCAGGGTCAGCCCGACAGAAAAGCGTTCTAGCCCGTCTTCATCACCGGGGCGAAGACGTCTGATGTTCATTTGCGTCGCCCTGTGTTGCACCGAAGATACCCGCATCGCAGGAGAAGCCAGCGGCACTGGCGGACACCGGTGTGATCGGAACACCGGTCGCGTGGGTGGTGGCATCGGTCGCCTGACTGGTGCTTCAGCCGGCCGAGTCCTCATGGGCCGGCGGCGGGTCTGCGTCCCCCTTCTCGGCGTCCGGCCCGTCGCTCGGCTCGATCCATTCCTGCACCAGTTCATAGGCGACGGCGAGGATCACCGGGCCGAGGAAAACACCGATCAGCCCCCAGGCCACCAGCCCGCCGAGCACACCGACGAAGATCAACAGACCAGGCAGTTCAGCGGCGCGGCCGGCGAGGATCGGGCGCGAAAAGTTCTCGACGGAATAGACCACGATCATGCCCCAGGCGATCATGAAAATCGCCCAGCCCGGCTCGTTCTTGATCAGCAGCCAGATCACCACGGGGACCCAGACCAGTGGCGCGCCGATCTGAACCAGGGCGGCGAAGAAGGTCAGTGCACCCAGTAGCAGCCAGGCGGGCACACCGGCGATGTAATAGGCAAAGGCCGCCACGATCGCTTCGGCAATGGCACTCCCCACCACGCCGCGAACGGTCGAGCGCGTCGTCAGGACCGCGCGGTCGACCAGGCGGGTGCCGAAGCTGCCCCCGACACGGCCAAAAAAGATCTGGGCAAACCGGGAGAGGCGCTCGCGCTGAGCCAGGAAAACCCCGGCGAGAACAACACCAAGGGCAATCTCGAACATGAACAGGCCGACATTCTCGACCTCCTTCAGGCCCCAGGCGAGCCAGCTTTCGATATCCGCACTGAAATGGGAGATGTAGGATCGGCCCTCGCTGGCGATCAGCTCCCAGTTCCGGCTGAGGAGACCGCCGATCAGGGGGACGTTCGCCACCGCCTCCGGTGCGGTGGTGGTGCTTTGGGTCGACATCGACTCGACCCAGGCGATAACGACCGGCGTATAGGCGATAACCCCGCGGGTCAGCCCGATCGCCGGGATCACCAGGATCAAGGCCAGGAGGATACTGGTCAGAACGGCGGCCAGCCGTGGCCATGCCGGCATGCGCCGCTGGATGTGTCCATGAAGCGGCGCCGCGGTCACCGCCAGGACGATCGCCCAGAGGATCGCAGGGAAGAACGGCTCCAGCGTCGCAAAGGTCGCGAACAGCAGCGCGCCGACAACCAGCGCACCGAGCACCCGGTCGAACGTGAACCGTCTCGCTTCCTGCCCGTCCGTCCGATCCTGTTCCACCGGCATGCCCCTTCGGCAACCGCGTCCAAGCGGTCGTTCAACCCATAGCGGACTTGATGGCGCGGCAGAAGCTTGGTCCGCCCGATCCGCTCTCGTTCACAGAGGTTGCGGCGACCTCAATAGCGACTGATCCCTGTGCCGAACCCAGGTTTCTCCTGCCCACCGGTCTGCTCCCTGCAATCACCGCGGCGCCAGCGTTGAAATCATTTCGTTGAGTACAGTGGCCATGCTCTGTGCGGTCGCGAAATCGTACTTGTTGATTCCAATAAACGCCCCTACCCCGCGGGTCGGTGCGAAGGCGCAATAGACGAACACGCCCTGCGCCCCACCGGCTTTCTGGAGCAGCAGCGGTCGGTCGCCCTCCGGCATCATGACGACCCAGCCGAGACCGAGAGCATCCATCCGGCCGGATTCGTCAAGACCATAGACAGGGTCGAGATTGTCACGCTGAACATAGGCGGCGTGATCGAGCAGACGGACCTCGGCTCCGTCTTCCGCGAACCGGTCCAGATGCCAGGAAAGAAACGTCAAGATGTCGTTGGTCGTCGAGTACAGGCTGCCGGAGCCGGCGGCGATCAAGGGCAACGGATAATCAGGAAGCGGCTTGCCATCGAAATTGTGGCCCAGCATGTTTCGGCCCTTCGCCGCCTCGGGCAGGATGGCGTATGTGTCGTCAAGGTCCAACGGGTCGAAGATGCGCTCCTTGAGAAGCTGATCGTAGGGCTGACCTGCTGAATTCGCCAGAGCAGCGCCAAGGACGTCAAAGGCGAAGTTGGAATAAAGCGCGCCGGTGCCCGGCGCGAAGAGCAGCGGATCGGCGTCCAGTGCCGCAATATAGGCTTTCGGCTCGCGTGTGCTGTTCGGATCATTGGCAGGGCCTGGCTTGAGCTCCACTTCGCGCGGCAGGCCCGAGGTGTGGGTTGCCAGGTCGATCAGCCTGATCTCATGCTCGCCGCGGCTCGGGATCGCCACGTCCCAGCCGATCCGATCCTGCAGTCGATCCGTAAATGCGACCGTGCCATCGGCAACGAGGCCGGCAAGCAGTTGCCCGGTGAACACCTTGCTGATCGAACCAATGTGAAGAATCGTGTCGCCGCCGGGCTCCGTCCCCTTGCCGTCGGCGTCGCCGAAACCCGCCACCGCCGTTTCGCCATCGCGGACAGCGCCGATCACAAGCCCGGGTACGCCACTTTCAAGAAACGTAACCATTCCGGTGAAATCGACGATCTCGGCAAGAAGAGGATCGTCAGCCCGCGCAGTCGAGATGACCGCAGTTGCGGCAACGGCGACACCGACAGTCACGGTTCGGACGAATTGATCCCACAACAGTCTCATTGGCCTTGCTCCCCGTTTGATCCGAAGATCGCGAAGCGGCCGCCAGCACCATGTTCGCGCAGCCAAGCCACCCGCTTTCGCACGTGATATCACGGATTCGACAATGTTAGCCTGGTACGCGCTTGTCCGCGCCGGAAAACCGGGATCGGGCGTTCCGATCGCGGATCATGGACGACGGGCACTCCCGCCACCATGAGAGGAATGGACCGATGGACGATATTTCGCTGAAGCAGTTCACGTCGATGAATGATGCCAGCGATGCGACACCTTATGTGAAGGCACTCGAAGCGTTCGACGGCATCGAACCGTTGCAGGAGCTGAAGGCGATCGGCCATCGGCGCACGGGTATCGCGCCCGGGCGCAGCGTTCTTGATGTCGGATGCGGCTTCGCCCTCGAAACCCTCCGGCTGGCGCCAATGGTGGCGCCCAGCGGCACCGTCGCCGGAATCGACAAGAGTGATGACTTCATCACTGCGGCGAGAAGCCGTGCCGCCAAAGAGAGCCTGCAAATCGACTTTCGCGTCGGGGAAGCCGACGCGCTTCCCTACGCGGACGCAAGCTTCGACTGCGTTCGGGCCGAACGGCTCCTGATTTATCTCGACGACCCCGCTGCAGCCGTCCGCGAGATGCAGCGGGTTGCCAGGCCGGGCGGCCGCATCGCACTCATCGAGCCGGACTTTTCGACCACCACGATCAACCTTCCGAATCGTGCCGTCGTGCGACGGGCGCTCGCCCATGAGGTGGACACGGCGGTCGTGAACAGCTGGCTGCCGGGACCGCTGCGCGACATCCTGGTTGACCTCGGCTTGAACGAGATCACGATCGACACGCGGGTCCTGATCTTTCCGCAGGATCTCGCCGCGATCTATTACTCCGGTATCGGCACCCACGCGGCCGAGGCCAGTGCCTTAAGTTCCGACGAACGCGACGAATGGAACACCGGTATCGCGCAACTGAAGGCTGCCGGAAGGCTGTTCGGAACCATCGGCTATTTTCTCTTCACGGCGCGCGTCTGACCATCGCAAAAGTGACAAGGATCGCCGTGAGACCGTTGCGCGTTGTAGCGGGCGGCGAAATGACAATCGGGGCAGTCGATCCAGCGACCTGGGGGTCTCTCCGGATCGCAACCGGTCTTCTCCGCGACCGCTGGAGCGCAACGGTCTGATCGTCACCGGCATGTCGGTGCAGGCGGCGTTGGGGACGGCAATGGCCCGCCATGTGGCGTCTGCATGTCCGCGCGCGTATGATCGGCGACGACGTCGTGGGCTGGCCTGCCCTGGATTGACTGTCGACGGCAACCGAACCGCGGAGCACGGGTCTCCAGGCGATGCAGCAAATCTATCTCGACTATAACGCCAGTACACCGATCGCGCCCGAAGTGGCCAGGGTGATGGACGCAGCGATGCAGGATGCCTTCGGCAATCCTTCGAGCCTCCATTGGGCGGGCGCGCCGGCGAAAGAGATCGTCGAGGCCGCGCGTAAACACGTCGCAAGCCTGCTCGGCGCTTCGCCGCAAGAGATCGTCTTTACCAGCGGCGGCAGCGAGGCCAACAACCTGGCGCTCAAGGGCGTCTTCTTCGCCAGCAAGCGGGCCAAGCGCCACATCATTACCACACAGGTTGAGCATCCGGCGATCGTCGCGCCCTGCCGGTTTCTCGAACGACTCGGTGCCGAGATCACATGGCTGCCGGTCGACGCCACGGGACAGGTCGATCCAGGCGACCTCGCCAGGGCCATTCGTGACGACACGATCCTGGTCAGCATCATGCACGCCAACAACGAAGTCGGCACGGTCCAGCCGATCGCGCAATGCGCCGCAATAGTGCGGGAGCGCAGTGTTCCATTTCACACGGACGCGGCGCAGTCGGTCGGCAAGATACCGACCCGGGTCGACGATCTCGGCGTCGATCTGCTGACCATTGCCGGTCACAAGCTCTACGCCCCCAAGGGGGTTGGCGCACTGTATGTGCGCAAGGGGATTGACCTGGAGCCGCTCGTCCATGGCGCCGGCCACGAAGGCGGCCGCCGCGCCGGGACGGAAAGTGCCGTTCTGGCCGCGGCGCTGGGGGAAGCGTGTCGCCTCGCTGCCGACCTGTCGCCAATGGAGCGGGTCAGAACACTGCGCGACCGTTTCTGGCACGGCCTGCAGGAGCGCTTCGGCGATCGGGTCGTGCTCAATGGCCCCCCTGAAAACCGGTTACCGAATACCTTGAGTGTCTGTTTCATCGGGCGAATCGGTGCCGACGTGCTGAGCACCCTGGATGGCGTCGCCGCCTCGACGGGCTCGGCGTGCCATTCCGGACGGGTCGAGCTGTCATCCGTGCTCGAGGCCATGGCGATCCCGCCCGAAACCGGCATGGGGGCCGTACGGTTCAGTCTCGGCCGCGGAACAACGTCGCAGGAGATCGACGCCGTCCTCAAGGACTTCACCAACGTCGCCGCGGACGACCGGGGAGAGGTCAAACGCGCGTGAGCGCCGGCGGAGCGGATTTCATCATTTGAGTCGCGCTTGCGGCACTTGCAGTCAGACGGAGGGGCGGAGGGGAGCAAATGCCGGAGTCGGACTACCGTTGTGGTAGGCTGCACCAATGAGATTTGCCAGTCTCCCATGGTATGCACTGCCTGAAACCGAGGCCGCACAGGATGCATTGTGGCACGTTGTGGCCGAGCACCTCCGGCGACAGGGCGTCCTCGACATACCTGAACAACTGGTCCATCGAATCTCGGTGATCTCGGTCTTGACCGATCCCGACCTGTTGATCGGTCAGTGCTGTGGCTACGACCTGATTTATGGTTTCGCGAGTTGTGTTACCCTGGTCGCCACGCCGCGCTTCGGAGTCCCCGGCTGCGACGGCGCCAATTATCGTAGCTTCGTCCTCGTTCGCCAGGATTGCCCGGCGGAGGATCTCGAAGGCCTGCGCGGCGGCGTGTGCGCCATCAACAGCTTCAACTCCCATTCGGGAACGAACGCGCTCCGGGGCCTGGTCGCCCCTCTTTGCCGCAATGGCGGCTTCTTCTCCGGAGTGGAGGTGACCGGCGGTCACCTCAGCAGCCTTGCCCTGTTGAAAACAGGACGGGTGGATACGATGGCAATGGACTGCGTTTTGCACGCACTGCTCGCCCGGCACCGGCCGCAGGCTCTGGCCGGAACACGGACGCTATGCCAGAGCGAGTCCGTCCCTGCCCCGCCATTCATCACGTCATCGTCGAATGATCACGGGCTCGTCGCGAAGCTCCGAGCAGCACTTGATTCGGCGTTCAGGGACGAGGCCAGTGCCGACGCCCGGACGGCGCTCATGCTTGCGGGCATTGAGCAGGTGCCCTTGCAGGACTATGCGCGCATTCTCGACGTCGAACGTACGACGCTGCACCACGGCTACAAGGAGCTGCATGCGACGACGCCTGTTCGGTCGGCTTAGAGGTGTGCCAGGGAATGCTCCGCTTCCCAGCCCCTGCTTCCCCCAGTTCCAGTTGAACGCTTGAATCTGACATTCACCGCGCCGGCCTCGCGGCAAGCGAGGCTCAAACAACGCGTCCGGCGCTAGTTCGCACTGACCCGCAGGCGGGAGACGACCGTCATCGCCGGCATCTGGAATACGATCACGGTGGATCCACCGGACTCGGACCACGTGAGGGCGAGCCGGTCGCCATCGATCGCCGAGGACACCAGTTCGGCGTCGGCCGCAAGGCCAAGCGCCGAGCGCGCGATCGTCGGGGTCGCGGCGTCAGGCGGCAGCGCTTCCGCCTGGCTCGGCTCGTAGGTCCACAGTCGA
>JAAEOR010000703.1 GCA_024222895.1 Hyphomicrobiales bacterium
GCCAGCAACAGTGCGAAGCTGAAATTGGAGAGTTCGGTTGTGCGCTTGGGCGATGCCATGGCAGGTCCGAAAGACGACGCCGGTGTTGAAACACCGGCGTCGTCAGATCGTCGCTAGTTGATGTCGTACTTCTTGTTCAGATCGGCGATCTTGTCGTTGATCTCTTCGATCGTTTCGACAATGTCACCGTCGTCCAACAGGTAGTTCTGCAGATACTCGCGGAGCCAGCTGTTGAACTCCTCGGCCCACACGACACTCCACACACCCTTCGGGTACGGCGTGGCCGCGTAGACTTCGAGCACGGCTTCGATGTCCTGCTCGCGTGCCAACGCACCGCGCATCCGTTCCGCAGCTTCCTCGCTCTCCATTACCGACTTGTAGCCGGAAAACAGCATGGACTCCTGCATCCACCGATTGCCGACAAAGACGTTACCATCCTGGTTCTGGTAACCGTACCAGTTGGCGAATTTCTTGACGTCGTCGGTATGATCGTCGGAGCGATCACGGCTGGTCATCAGATAGACCGCCGAATCGAGCAGACCCCAGCTCTGGCCCTGATAAGGCAACAAGGATGCCTGGCCGGCGATCTGCGACCTGTCTTCGCGGTTGAAGGTCTCCAGATCGTAGAGCTGCTGCGGGCTGAAGATGTAGCGCCCGGACGCATAAGCGTCGATATAGCTGCTTTCGTTGTAGGTGAGGACCTCTTCCGGCACCAGACCGTCATTCCAGATGCGCTTCCAGGCTGCCAGCGTCTTGTACGCCGGGCCATCGGGGTCGGTCGTCAGCAGCGGAGCGTGTGTCTCGGGGTCGGCAACTTCGCCGCCACGGTTCATCACCTCGAACAGAAAGCCCCACGAGATGCCGTACCACTCATTGATCCAGTGCGGCAGGAACGGCTGATCGACGCCTTTGTCACGCAACTCATAGAGCTGATCGTACAGTTCGTCCCAGGTCTTGGGGAAATCGGCATCATCCATCCCGAGTTCGCCATACTTCTTCAGGTTCACGTGCATGACGCCGCGCGTGCTGACGAAGTAGGACAGGCCGAGCAGATTCCCTTTATAGGACCAGGCCTCAAGGATGTTGGGGTACATGTCGGCCTTGATCTCGTCGATATTGTCGAGTTCTTCGGCGGGCATGATCCAGCCGCCGTCGAAGTAACGGCCGGCCTGGGACGGATTGGCGTAAAGCACGTCAAGATCGGCCCCGGCCAACAGGTTCTGCTCCATGAGTGCCGGGTAGTCGCCGGTCACCGTGGCGTAATCGACGTGCCCGCCGAGACCGGTGTTGTACCGGTCCACATTGTCCTGGACGATATCCGTCTTGTACTGCCAGCCGCGGAAGTAGACCGGCTCGTCGCTCGACGGTGCCAACTCCTGTGCGATGGCCGTCGACATCAGGACAGTCAAAGCCGCCGATGCGACAAGCGTTGTCGTAATACGTTTGGTTATCATGTCGGTTCCCTCCCAAGATTTGTCGGTGTTGCGCTTGCTGCGGCGCTTCCCGTTATGCGCGGATCGCGAAGCCGCGCGACCATCGAACCCGGCGCCGTCGGGCCGATATCCTCAAGACATGTGCACTCCTCTGGTGACCTTGATTCCCTGGCCGGTCATGAAGCGGGCCGCGCCAGGCCGGACATACGGCGGTGACGCGATACCGCGACGCGCCACCTCCCTGGCAAACGCCTGCGCCCAGCCCTCCACGGCAAATACACCCACCGTGTGAGCGAAATCACCCCGAAACTTTAGCCGCCAACAATGCTATGCTGACCATACAATCAGCGGTACGGGCTTTCAAGAAGTTGTCCTGGCTCAAGATATATGAGACTCGGGGGTCTCTTTGGTTCGGCAGATTCGAAGGTACTGGTTTCGGGTTTCGGATCGGCGTGGTGCGAGCCGCTTCGTGGCCTTCGGCGACATCGTTCGCCCCGATCCCCATCACGCTGACTTGTAAGCGCGCGACCACGCATTCCGCGAAACCTATCGCCGCATGACAATCAGCACCTTGCTCCGGCGGCATGTTGCCCCACGCCCATCAAACAGTTTCCGGTTTGGCCGCCATTCCCGATATCCTTTCGTTGCCGACGCCGACCTGACCGAGGAATTGGGCATGCCTTACAGAATAGACCCAGACAGAGATCGTCCCCACATCGAGGAATTCCGCAGGAATCCGATAGGGCATCACAGTCCGGGCCTGATGCGCGTTCTCAATGCCATGCGTTACGACACGGGCGATGCCAAGCCGGTGCTTATCGTCCGCAAGGCCTTCCGGGAGTGGATTCTCGGCGCCATGCCGCGTGACCGTTCCAAGCCAATCGTGCCCGAGCCGGAACGGGTCTTCACCAGTCGCGAAGAAGCGGAATGGGTCGTGTTCTGCCGCCGCTGGGAAACGCATACGGGCGAGAGAATCAATATGCCATTCCGCATGGAAGGCGATGAAGGGGAGACCGCGTGATGCTCAAGATTCTCGGCTATCCGGACCGGTATTCCGTGGTGCCGGGCGAGGACATCGCCTTCATGGTCTCCTCCGAGGACGGCTCGGACTATGACGCCTCACTGGTACGGGTCATTTGTGGCGATGCCAATCCCGAGGGACCGGGCCTGCAATTCGACGCGATCGCCAGCGCGATTGACGGGACGTACGCCGGCGGCAAGCAGCGTACCGACGCCGGCTCCTTCATGACCGCGGACGTACCGCAATTGGATCGACCAACCTCGTTCACACTGTTTGCCACAGTGTGGCCAACGCTTCTGAAGCGGCATGATCAGGTACTGTTCAGCAAGTGGGATGCGGTTTCCGCCGCCGGCTTCAAGCTCAAGCTTGTCGAGGGTGGTCGGCTCGCCTTTCTGAGCTCCGACGGCAAAACGGAGCAGACTGTCCGGCTCGACGTGACGATGCTTGAGCGGCAATGGTATCGCGTGCACTGCGCGGTGGATCTGGACGCACAGTCGGTGACGCTGACTCAGACGCCGGTGCATGACTATGCCGGCATCGAGGACGGCAGCGCGTTGCGTGCCGATCTCTCGGTCCTGCCGGGCGCCTTCCATGGCCCGGTCATGATCGCCGGCTGCCCGGTTGGCGAGGGTGTCGTCGCCGAGCACTTCGACGGCAAGATCGATGGTCCGTCAATCCTGCGCGGGGCTCACGCCGCGACCACCCATATGGGGCTACTCGCCACACCGATCAGTGGCGGTCTGCGCGCTGACCTGCTCGCGGGATGGGATTTTTCAATCGGTATCGATGGAATCGAAACGACCGACATCAGCGACCACGGCAACCACGGAACGCTGCACAACCTGCCGGCCCGCGGCATGAAGGGATGGAACTGGACCGGCAAGCATCATCGATGGACGGAGCACCCGGAGCACTATGGCGCGATCCATTTCCACCATGATGATCTCTACGACGCCGCCTGGGAGGAGTCGTTCACACTCACCATTCCGCACGACCTGATGAGCGGCAACTACGCGGTTCGAGTGCGCAATGGCGAGAACACGGTCGAGGAAACGCGCGACTACTACATCCCCTTCTTCATCTGCAGCCCGCGGCGGGCAAAAGGCGTCAGCGGCAGCCGCGACCGGATCGCTTTCCTCGCCCCGACCGCGGCCTATATGGCCTACGCCAACCACGCCGAGCACATCACCGCACCGGAGGCCGAGCGCACCATCGGCCGCTTGCTGCAATTCGGCCATGCCGACGTCTATATGCACGGCCATCCCGAAATCGGCGGTTCGCTTTATGATGTCCACGCCGACGGATCGGGCGTGTGCTACTCGTCGCGCCTGCGTCCGGTTCTCAACTTCACGTCGCAATACCACTCATGGTTGGGCGGCCACGGCTCGGCACTGTGGCAATACAATGCCGACACGCATTTGCTGAGTTGGCTCGAAGCGAAGCGATTCGATTACGACGTTGTCACCGATGAGGACCTGCACGCCGAGGGCGTCGATCTTCTCGCAGACTACCGTGTCGTGCTGACCGGCACGCACCCGGAGTATTATTCCACTGATATGTGGAATGCGCTGAAGGCCTGGATCGATCAGGGTGGCCGGCTCATGTATCTGGGCGCCAACGGCTTCTACTGGCGCATTGCCTTTCACCGGGATCTGCCCGGCGTCATCGAGGTTCGGCGCGCCGAGGATGGTATTCGCACATGGGCAGCTGAACCTGGAGAATACTATCATTCGTTCACCGGCGAATTCGGTGGTCTCTACCGGCGCATTGGCCGAGCGCCGAATGTGATGTGCGGTCTCGGCTTTGTCGCGCAGGGCTTCGACCGGTGTTCGTATTACCGGCGCGCGCCGGATGCGGACGATCCGCGCGCCGCCTTCATCTTCGAAGGCGTGAGCGACGAAATCCTCGGCGACTTCGGTTTGATTGGCGACGGTGCAGCCGGCCTGGAATTGGACTGCATCACCACGGAGCTGGGATCGCCGCCTGACACGTTGCGCCTGGCCACATCGGAGAACCACACGCAGCAGGTGATGCTGGTCAATGAGGAGTTCGGCGTCGTTCCCATGAATTTGGGTGGCGACCAGAACGACAAGGTGCGTGCCGACCTGGCATTCTACGAAACACCGTCCGGCGGCGCCGTCTTCTCGGTTGGATCTATCGCCTGGTGCGGCGCCTTGCCGGTCAACGGTTTCGACAACAACATATCTGCCATCACCGAGAATGTGTTGCGGCGATTTGCCGACGCTGAGCCATTCGCGACTCGGTAGGGTCAGCAGGTATGATCACGCCCGCCACGGCGGGCGCACCAGGTGAGGGAGGAGCACAATGACAGCCAATTTGCGAGTCGCCGTTGTCGGCAGCGGCTTCATGGGGAGCCTGCATGCCAGGACCGTCGCCGAATGCGAGATCGCCAGGCTGGCCGCCATTGTCGATTCGTCGGAAGAGGCCGGACGGGCTGCCGCGGATGCGTTTTCGACCGAGCACATCTCGACCGTCGATGATGCCCTGTCCCGCAAGGACATCGACGCCTTTATTGTCGCGGTTCCCGACCGCCTGCACGAAACCGCGATCCCAATTCTGGAAAAGGGTGTTCCGGTTCTCCTGGAAAAGCCGATGGCGCACGACCTCCCTGCGGCCAAGCGTCTCGCGCAGGCTGCGGAAAAGGCAGGCGCTCCCCTGCTTGTCGGCCACATATTGCGCTTTGACCCGCGTTACGTGCAGGCAGCGGCCATCGTGGCGTCGGGCGATATCGGTGACCCGATCCACGCAACCTCGGGACGGTTGACGGTTCGCGATATCGGCATCCGCATGAACGGCACATCAAGCGTCTGCTTCTATCTCGGCGTGCATGATGTCGACCTGCTGCAATGGCTTTCCGGGGCCAATGTCACCAAGGTGTTTTCGCGCCGGGTCAGCAAGCTGATGCCTTCATTGGGCGTGCAGTCCGAAGACGCCATCTTCACAGTCTGTGAGATGGAGAATGGCCTTGTGGGAACACTGTTCTTTGGCTGGTCATTGCCCAGCGATATTCCAACCGGCATCTGGTCGCGCTCCGAGGTTATCGGAACCAAGGGTGTTGTCGACATCGATGTCCGTGACCATGGCCTGCGCGTGAAGGATCCCGGCGGCTGGCGCCTGCCCGATGGGCTGCACTGGCCCGAGGTCAACGGCCGGATCGCCGGCGATCTGCGCGAGGAAGTCGTTCATTTCGTCTCCGCAGTTCAGAAGCAGCAGCCCTTTGTGATGCCGGTTGACGACGCCCTGCGCGCCGTGGCGGTCAATGATGCCATCCTGCGCTCCTGCGAGAGCGGCGCTCAGGAAGCGGTCGAGGATTGGCGTCTTTGATCACCCGCGGCGGCCTGCGCCCATCTTGTGCACCGGCGCAAGAGGCAGCTCTTGCGGCGGCGGGAGAAAGGCCATGCTGACGGACGAGGCGGTCCGCAACTATGTGGCACCGGATTTGGCAACGCTGCGGGCCGCCGGACGGCTGGTGCGCCAGCACGTTCCGCAGACGCCGCAGCACCGATGGCCCCTGCTCTCGGCCGCCTGTGGCTGCGACGTATGGGTCAAACATGAGAACCACACACCGATCGGCGCTTTTAAGGTGCGCGGCGGGATCGTTTATCTCGATGCGCTAGTGCGCGAGAGGCCCGGCACAGAGGGAATTGTCACGGCGACCAGCGGCAATCACGGGCAGAGCGTTGCCTTCGCCGCCAAGCGTTTCGGACTGTCGGTCACTGTCGTCGCTCCAAGTGTGGGCGCCGTCGAGAAAAAGGCGGCGATGGCGGCGCTCGGTGCCGAAGTCATCGAGTATGGCAAGAACTTCAATGATGCCTTCGACCACGCCACCGCCTTGGCCGAGTCGAGCGGTCGTCACCTGATGCCGTCATTCCATCCGCTGCTGATCCTGGGCGTCGCGTCCTACAGTCTTGAACTGTTCGACGCGGTTCCCGACCTCGATGTGGCCTATGTCCCCATCGGCCTCGGCTCCGGCATCTGCGGCATGCTCCATGCACGCGACGCCCTCGGCCTGAAGACCCGGATCGTCGGTGTCACCCCGGCTTCCGCTCCCACCTATGCACGGTCGTTTGCCGCCAGAACCGCGGTGCCGGCCGACATTCAGCCCACCAATCTGGATTCCCTCATCAACAAACGTCCGGCACCACTGGCGCTCGACATCATTCTCAAGGGCGCCGAGCGGATCGTCGAGGTGACCGAC
>JAAEOR010000704.1 GCA_024222895.1 Hyphomicrobiales bacterium
GGCTAGACGGGCCAATCCTCCGGTTCCGGAGGTCGGGGACTTTCACACAGCGAGAGAGGCGACGGTTTTATGGATCGCATTCGTATCGTCGGCGGGGCGCCGCTCAATGGCACCATTCCGATTTCCGGCGCCAAGAACGCCACCCTGCCGCTGATGATTGCAAGCCTGCTGACCGACCAGACGCTGATTCTCGACAACGTGCCGCAGCTGGCCGACGTGGCGTTGCTGAAGCGCATCCTCGGCAATCACGGTGTCGACTGCATGGTCCAGGGCAAGCGCGCCGGCCAGAATGGCACCGCCGGCCAGACGATCGAGCTTTCGGCGCGTGACATCGTCGATACCACGGCGCCTTACGAACTGGTCTCCAAGATGCGGGCGAGCTTCTGGGTGATCGGGCCGCTGCTGGCGCGCTTGGGCGAAGCACGGGTATCGCTGCCAGGCGGCTGTGCGATCGGGACCCGGCCGGTGGATCTGTTCATCGCTGCCCTCGAAGCGCTCGGCGCTGAAATCGATATCGATGGCGGCTATGTGACCGCGAGCGCTCGCAAGGGCCTGACCGGCGGCCTAATCAGCTTCCCCAAGGTGACGGTCGGCGCCACCCATGTGGCGCTGATGGCTGCGGCATTGGCCCGGGGCGAGACGGTGATCGAGAACGCCGCACGTGAACCGGAAGTGGTCGACCTGGCCACCTGCCTCAACAAGATGGGTGCGCGCATTGCCGGCGCCGGCACCTCGACGATTCGGATCGACGGGGTCGAATCGCTCACCGGGGCCCGCCATTCGGTCATGTCGGACCGGATCGAGACGGGAACCTACGCGTTTGCGGCGGCGATGACCGGCGGCGAGGTCCTGCTGGAAGGCGCGACCTCCGACACCTTGGACAAGCCGCTGGCGGTGCTCGCCGAAATCGGTGCCGAAGTGAGTGCCACCAATGAAGGCATCCGGATCAGGCGAAACGGCTCGGGACTTCAGCCGATCGACGTCAGCACGGAACCGTTCCCCGGATTTCCGACCGACCTGCAGGCGCAGCTGATGGCGCTGGTCTGCCGGGCCGATGGGGCGTCGCATATCCGCGAAACGATCTTCGAGAACCGCTTCATGCATGTTCAGGAACTCGCCCGGCTGGGCGCTGATATCCACCTGGACGGGCAGGTCGCGACGGTGACCGGAGTGGAGCGGCTGACCGGCGCCGAAGTGATGGCGACCGACCTTCGCGCCTCGGTCTCGCTGGTGATTGCCGGTCTGGCGGCGGAAGGCGAGACGGTGATCAATCGTGTCTACCACCTCGATCGTGGTTTTGAGCGAATCGAGCAGAAACTCGGCGGGTGTGGCGCAACAATCGAGCGCTTGTCGGCCTGATTCACCGGTTGGTATTGCGCCAGCCCGACTGGCGCCCTACTTCTGGCGCGACAAGAAGAGCGCCCGAATGCAACAGAAAATGCCCCAGGCCGATAGCCTCAAACTGGCCGCCCTCGATGAGGAAGACCTGTCGGTCATCTCGGCGTGCGTCCAGGACGCCGTGATGAAGGTCGGCGATCTCACTTATCTTTCCCAGGAAAGGCGGTTTGCCCTCGCGGTGAACCGCTTCAACTGGGAACGCGCCGATAGCAAGGCCAGGTCGTATGAACGGCGCCGCGCCGCCCTTGTCTTTGATCGCGTCACTGCGGTCAGCACCGCCAGCCTGCGCCGCGATCTTCCGGACGCGGTGCTCAGTCTGCTGGCGATCCAGTTTGAAGAAACCGACGCCCCGGCCGGCCGGATCCTGCTTCTCTTTGCCGGCGGCGGGGTGGTTCGCCTCGATGTCGAGTGCATCGAGGCGCGGTTTGCCGATCTCGGCGCTGCCTGGGCGACCAGTGCCCGGCCGAGCCATGCCGAGGCCGATCAGATCGATGGGCAGCCCTGACAGGAGCTAAAACCGCGCGTGGTTGCCAGGCTTGATCAGTCGGACGCGGGATTCGAGCAGAGTTTTGCGACTCTGCTTGTCGCCAGGCGCGAGGTCGCCGAAGATGTCGACGCGGCCGCGGCGGCGATCGTTGGGGATGTGCGGGCCCGGGGCGATGCGGCGCTGATTGACTACACCACTCGCTTCGACCGCTTCGATCTCACCCCTCGGACGATCCGCATATCGGACCATGCCCTGGCCGATGCCGAACAGTCTGTGGACAGTATGGCGCTTGACGCACTGCGCCTGGCGAAGTCGCGGATCGAGGCGTTCCATCGCCGCCAGATGCCTGTCGACGACCGGTATAGCGATTCTCTGGGGGTCGAACTCGGTCTGCGGTGGACGGCCATCGAAGCCGTCGGGCTCTATGCGCCCGGAGGCACGGCAGCGTATCCGAGCTCTGTCCTGATGAATGCCGTTCCGGCCAAGGTGGCCGGCGTCGAGCGCATGGTGATGACCGTCCCGACCCCCGACGGCGTCATCAATCCGCTTGTCCTCGCCGCGGCCCGCATCGCCGGCGTCGATGAGGTCTATCGGGTTGGTGGAGCCCAGGCGGTCGCCGCCCTGGCTTATGGCACCGCGACCATCCAGCCGGTCGCCAAGATTGTCGGCCCCGGCAACGCCTACGTCGCCGCGGCCAAGCGCCTGGTGTTCGGAACGGTCGGGATCGACATGATTGCCGGGCCGTCCGAGGTTCTCGTCATTGCCGACGCAGACAACGATCCCGACTGGGTCGCCGCCGACCTGCTTGCCCAGGCCGAGCACGACACGGCGGCCCAGTCGATCCTGATTACCGACTCGCCGACGCTGGCCGATCAGGTCGCTGCGGCCGTCGAGCGGCACCTTGCGACCCTGCCGCGCAGCGAGATCGCCGCGGCCAGTTGGCGGGACAACGGCGCCATCATCGTCGTTGGGTCGCCGGCGGCGGCAATGGAACTATCCAACCGGCTGGCGCCGGAACA
>JAAEOR010000705.1 GCA_024222895.1 Hyphomicrobiales bacterium
CGGGTCGTTCAGACTGCGCGGGCCGCCATCGAAGGCTGATCGATACTGTTCGGCGCTCCCCAGGCCCCCTCCGCCGACGCTTCGCGTCGCCACCTCCCCCGAGAAATCGGGGGAGGATTACCGTTGCATCGTCGCGCGAACAGCGGCGCGCCTCAATCGCCCCTGCGATTCTGACAAAGAGCGGAATGCTCTAAGGGCCCTTGGCATAAGCCGCCCAGACATGTCCACCTTTCGTGATCCGAGCGTTCGAGCGATCCGATCCGGCTGAACACCGGATGAATGGAACCTTCAGGCTGGCTTCAGCGCCAGGGGCCTAGGGTCATTGGCGAATGGAGGCCTTTCTCCCCAGCCTTCATTCTCTCTCCTCCCAAACTCGGGTCCGTTCGCGGACCCGTTTTTTTTCTTGGTGGCGGATGTGCCGGGCATGCTACACAGCCCGCCATGGACGCCAACCGCATCAACCTCCGGCGGCGTCCCCTTCGCGCTCCACATGGCGGCTGAGGTCTCGAGATCCGACGCGCAGCGATCGCGCCGGTTTCGCCCTGTTGCCGCCATCGTCTGACACGTCGGCCGCCCGCACAAAAGAAGGCGATCGCCATGGCTGTCCATCGACCTCGGCCAACGCCCCCTACAGCAACGGCCGACACCCCGCCACTGCCGGTGACGCCGGTCGAGCACACGGCCAGCTACCGGGAAATGGGTTACGTGTTTGCGGCGGTTGGCGCGCTCCTGTTCTCCACCAAGGCGGTGGTCATCAAGCTTGCCTATGCCGAGTCAGTGGACGCTGAGACCCTGCTGGCGTTGCGGATGATCTTCGCCCTTCCGTTCTATCTGGTGATCGGTGGCCTTTCGGTGCGTGATCATCGGCGCGAGAACCGGCCACTGCCGAACGCGCGTCAGGTGGCTGGTGCGGCCACCGTCGGGCTGCTCGGTTACTGGTTCGCCAGCTACATGGATTTCCTCGGCCTGGAATACATCTCCGCCCAGTTCGAGCGATTGATCCTGTTCACCTATCCGATGTTTGTCGTCGTGTTCGGCGCTCTGTTCTTTCGGCAGGACATCCGCGTCCACACCGTCGTCGGTATTGCCATCAGCTATAGTGGCCTGGCGGTGATCTTCGGAGAGAAGCTGACGAGCTTCGGAAATGACGTCGTGGTCGGCGCCGGGTTCGTGCTCCTGGCCGCAATTGCCTTTGCGCTCTATCAGCTGGTCGCCAAGCCGATGATCGAGGTTATCGGACCTCGGCTGTTCACTTGCATCGCCATGACCGGAGCCGCAGCGGGCGCTTTCATCCAATTCTTCCTGACCCATCCGGCGTCGACCTTGATCGTCCCTCCGTTGCTGATCGGCTACTCCATCGCTCTGGCGATCGGCGCCACTGTCCTGCCGTCCTTCTTCCTGAACGCCGCACTGCACCGGATCTCGGCCCAGGCCAACGCCACGATCGGCACGCTGTCACCGGTGATGACCATCGCTCTGGCGGTTCTGATCCTCGGAGAGACGCTGACAACCGTCGACATCATCGGCACGGCCCTGGTGCTCGCCGGCGTTGGCTGGTTCACCTTTGCTGATCAGCGAGCGGAGCGAACATGATCCGACATGACGCTTTTGTGATCGGCCTATGCGAACCGCGCCGAAAGGCGTAAGATAACGGGATCGGAGGCCTGCCAGGGTCTCGACGAAGTGATGGAGGCGTTCATGAGGTTCGTATCGATTTCCATGACCGTATTGACGGCCGCGGGTATCATCGTCGGTGCCGGTGCGGCGGCATCGGCGTGCGAATGGCACAAACAGGTCAATGCCTCGGCGGCACCGGTGACGGTCGAAGAAGTTGCAACCGTTCCGGCTACTGAAATTGACCCGGTGCATCTCGCCGAGCTGAGCGACGGTGCGATCGTGCCGCGCAAACCTGAAGAAACCACCGAGATCGAAACCGAGTAGCCGACGGTCCGGGCTGATACGCCGTCGACTTCGACACCGACGACCCTTCCAGGCGCGCGGGTGAACCGCGCGTCGTTTGTTATCCTCTCGCTGGCGCCGAAAGTCATACCAAGCACCCTTGGTATCAGTGACGCACCTCGACCGTCAGCGTGCTGTTCCCCCGCAGGACGGGAGGCGATCAGCAAGAAGATACTGTGGTCTTCACATCTCCTGCCTCACGACCGAGGAGTCGACGGGGTGCCTGCCGCCGGCATCGACGGGATCCGGTTCGAGATGGATCGGGCTGTTGTCAGGCGCCGGGGGCAGGTCGTCAAAGGCGCGGACCTCGGGCTCGGCGAATCGGCCGCGGGCGTCTGCGCTGAGGGTGAATCCATGGCCTGGGCGGTCCGGTGCGAACATATGGCCGTCCACGATGATAACCGGCTCCTCGACGAGGTGTTTGTAATTCTGGAACGAGTACTCGATCCACTGCACTTCGGGCAGTGCTGCGGCCATATGGACGCCGAGCTCCAGCATGGTGTTGCCGAGGCTGACGGCAACGTTGTGCTCGCCGGCGAGCCAGCCCGCCCGCATCACGTCGTTGACATGGCCATGCACGTTGAGGATATCGGCGCCGCGGGCTTCCAGAAGCTGGCGCTTGCCGTGAAGGTCCAGATACTCGCCGCTGTTGACATGCACCCACGGCACGGCTTCGCGAACCTCGCGAAGACCATCAAAGTCGTCTCGCGGGCAGGGATCTTCGACCCAGTAGATGTCGAACCCCGCCCGCCGGTAAATGCCGAGGCGGCGGATCGTCTCCTTCGGCGTCCACGCTTCGTTGGCATCGACCATGACCGAAACGTCATCGCCAATGATGTCCTTGAGGATGGCGAGCCGGTTGAGGTCCCACTCCACGTCGGGATGCCCGACCTTGATCTTGGTGCCGCGATACCCCTGGTCGACCGCAGTCCCGAAAAAGTGGCGAAACTGCGAGTCCGAAAAGTGAAAATCGAGGCCGCTGGCATACGCCCGCACCCGCGCGTCGGTGCCGCCCAGAAGACGCCACAGGGGAAGTCCGACCTGTTTGCCGAGGAGATCCCAGGCCGCCTGGTTGATCGCCTCATCGAACGCAAAGGACATGCGCCGGTTGTTGCCACCCCGTGGCTTGCCGAGCCGATTGACCACGGGTCCCGGCTCCCGACCGTCGATCACCGGCCAGGCCTCCGTGCCAAACAGCCGCTCCAGCTCGGCCAATGCCGGAAGCGGGTGGAAAAGAGCCTGGAAGAAACCGAGCCCGGTGGTGCCGTCATCAGCAATCAGTTCCAGCGCTGCGTGATTGCTTTCGGCAATGCGCACCTGGCTGTCGCCGATCACCCGATCGCGCCGGAACTGGAAACGCGTGATGCGGAATTCGCGGATGCGCATGGGAGGATCGCCACCGTGCTTTCGATCAAACCGACGATCTCGTCTATCAGATCGCGGTCGTCATCGGTCAATGTATCTGAACCAGCTGCGGAAGAAGCACCAGCGCCGGTCGCGCGGCGGCTGGAATGGTGGTCTGCAGCCCGGTGAGCAAATCCCTCGCTCAGAGATGGATCGGCTTGAACCAGGCGGCAAGCGCCGCTTCCTTGACGGCTTCCGACAAGGTCGGGTGCGCGTGGCAGGTCCGGGCAAGATCTTCAGCGGCGCCGGCAAACTCCATCAGAACAGAGGCTTCGGCAATCAGCTCGCCGGCATAGGGGCCGACAATGTGGACGCCGAGGACCCGGTCGGTGGTCGCGTCTGCCAGCACCTTGACGAAACCGTCCTTGATCCGAAGAGCACGAGCGCGGGCGTTCGCCGAGAACGGATACTTGCCTGTCTTGTAGGCAATACCCTTGTCCTTCAGCTCTTCCTCGGTCTTGCCGACCGAGGCGATCTCAGGCGCCGTGTAGACCACGTTGGGAATGACATCGTAGTTCACATGGCCGGCCTGACCGGCGAGAATCTCCGCCACGGCAACGCCTTCGTCCTCGGCCTTGTGGGCGAGCATCGGTCCGTGGATCACATCGCCGAGCGCGTAGAGACCGTCGACATTGGTGCGGTAGTGGGCATCCACCACCACGCGGCCGCGCTCGTCCATGGCGACGCCCGCCTCGGCAAGCCCGAGGCCCCCGGTGAACGGTCGCCGGCCGATGGCGACGAGGACCACATCGGCAGCAAGTTCCTCGCCTTCACCGCCCGCTGCCGGTTCGACCGCCACCTTCAGGGCCTTGCCGGAGGTCTTCACCGACGTGACCTTGCTCGCCAGCTTGAACGTGATGCCCTGCTTGCCGAACAGCCGCTGCGACTGGCGAGCGGTCTCGCCGTCGATACCCGGCAGGATGCGATCGAGAAACTCGACAACCGTGACCTCACTGCCGAGCCGTCGCCACACCGAGCCGAGCTCAAGGCCGATTACGCCGGCGCCGACGACAACCAGCCGCTTCGGTACCGACGGCAATGACAGCGCCCCGGTTGACGAGACGATTCGATCCTCGTCGACCTCGACTCCAGGCAACGGCGTCCACTCGGATCCGGTGGCAATGACAATCGCCTTCGCTGCTACGGTCGTCTGCTTGCCGTCATCCGCCGTCACCGAAATCGCCCCGGGCCCCGCTACCTTGCCATGGCCGCGAACGGTATCGATCTTGTTCTTCTTGAAAAGGAATTCGACGCCTGAAGTGTTGGCATCGACCACCGATCGCTTGTGGCTCATCATCCCCGGGAGATCGAGCTTGGGCTTGTTGATCTTTATGCCGAACTCGGCGAAGTCGTGCCCAGCCATCTCGAACATCTCGGATGTGTGGAGCAATGCCTTCGACGGTATGCACCCGACATTCAGACAGGTACCGCCCAGTGTCTCGTCCTTTTCAACCACGGCCACCTTCAATCCGAGTTGAGCCGCACGGATCGCACAGACATAGCCGCCGGGACCACTACCAATGACAGCGAGATCATAGGACATTCAGGAACCACCCCATTACGATTTCCGGATCAGTCGATATCGGATCCCGGCTGGCGAAAGCGAGAGCCGATCGGCAACGTCCATCGATCACTCGACTTCGCGTTGCGACAAACGTTTCGCGCCCTGACCGGCCAGAAAGACGAGAATACCGACACCGGCGAAGACCGCCGCCGAGATCACCGGATCGCCGAGATCTCGCCGAAACAGCGCGACAAACGCGGCAAACCACAGGATCGCGGCAACCACCAGGGTGCCCCAGGCCAGCGGATCGGCGTAACGGGCAAGCGGCGCCCGAGCACCGTTACTCACAGATCCCGCACCGTTGCTCACAGATCCAGCACCAGCCGCTGCGGATCCTCGAGGCTTTCCTTGACACGAACCAGGAACGTCACCGCTTCGCGGCCGTCGACGATCCGATGATCGTAGGACAGGGCGATATACATCATCGGCCGAGCTTCGACGCTGCCACCCACCACCATCGGCCGCTCCTGAATCTTGTGCATACCGAGAATGCCGGATTGCGGCGCGTTCAGGATCGGTGTCGACATCAGCGAACCGTAGATGCCGCCATTGGTGATCGTAAAGGTTCCCCCTTGCATCTCTTCGATCGACAGCGAGCCATCGCGGGCACGACCGGCGAGATCGGCAATTCCCTTCTCGACATCCGCAAGTGACAATTGATCGGCATCCCGCACCACCGGCACGACCAGACCGCGTTCGGTACCGACAGCCACACCGATATTGTAGTAGTTCTTGTAGACGAGGTCGGTCCCGTCGATCTCACCATTAACCGCCGGCAGTTCCTTCAACGCCTGGACGCAGGCCTTGACGAAGAAGCCCATAAATCCAAGCTTGATACCGTGCTTCTTCTCGAACAGATCGCGATAGTCGGACCGCATCTTCATGACCGCGGTCATGTCGACCTCGTTGAAGGTCGTCAGCATCGCCGCTGTGTTCTGCGCGTCCTTGAGGCGACGCGCAATCGTCTGGCGGAGCCGGCTCATGCGCACCCGTTCTTCGCGCACCGCATCCGCTTCGCTGGAAGGCGCGCGGGCGACCGCCGGCTTTGCGGCAACCGCATCGATCGCGGCCAGGGCGTCGGCTTTGGTGATCCGACCCCCCTTCCCCGTCCCGTCGATCTGATCAGCGGACAAGCCGCGCTCGGCGATAATCTTGGCGGCCGATGGTGCAGTCCCGGCCGGCGGAGCCGGCTGAGCCGCACCAGAGACCGGTGCTTCGCGCAATCGCGGTTCCTCGGGGCCGGCCTTAATCGCCGCCGGATGATCGGACTTCTCGTCGGGACTTCCGGCAGCACCATCCTTCGGCGGCGAGTCGCCATTCGCCTTGCCTGCCGCAATGGCGCCAAGGAGCGCGCCGACCTCAACCGTCTCACCGTCTGAGGCTGCAATCGACTCGATGACACCGGCGGCAGGAGCGGGTACTTCCAGGGTAATCTTGTCGGTCTCCAGCTCGACCAGCGGTTCGTCAACGCTGACGCTGTCGCCAATCTTCTTGAACCAGGCCCCGACCGTCGCCTCGGTTACCGATTCGCCGAGTGTAGGGACCCGGATTTCCGTCGCCATGGTCTTCTCCTGGTCGCTTGAATCGTTATTCGCCGAGCGCCTCTTCGAGGAAGGCACTCAACTGTTGCAAATGCTTCGACATCAAGCCGGTTGCCGTTGCCGCCGACGCGGGCCGCCCGGCATAGCGCGGCCGCTCTATCCTCGCTTCCGCATGGCGAAGCGACCAGTCGATGAAGGGCTCGACGAACGCCCAGGCGCCCATATTCCGCGGCTCTTCCTGGCACCAGACCACGTCGGCCCGACGGAACCGCGACAGTTCGGCGATGAGCGCCTTGGCCGGGAACGGATAGAGCTGCTCGAGTCGCAGAATGTAAATGTCATCGATGCCGCGCTTCTCGCGCTCCTCATGCAGGTCGAAATAAACCTTGCCGGAGCACAACAAGACGCGGCGGATCTTGTCGTCGGCGACAAGCTTCGTCGCATCGTCAGCAGAGCTTTGTGCATCGTCCCAGAGTAGCCGGTGAAACGTCGAATCCGGACCCATCTCCTCCAACCGTGACACGGCCCGTTTGTGACGGAGCAGCGACTTCGGCGTCATGACGATCAATGGCTTGCGAAACTGGCGGTGAAGCTGGCGGCGCAAGGCATGGAAGTAATTGGCCGGCGTCGTGCAATTGACAACCTGCATGTTGTCTTCGGCACAAAGCTGGAGGAAGCGCTCCAGCCGCGCTGACGAGTGTTCGGGCCCTTGCCCCTCATAACCATGCGGGAGAAGCAGAACCAGTCCCGACATCCGCAGCCATTTGCGTTCGCCGGACGAGAGGAACTGGTCAATAATCACCTGGGCGCCGTTGACGAAATCGCCGAACTGCGCCTCCCACAAGGTCAACGCGTTGGGCTCGGAGAGCGTGTAGCCATACTCGAAGCCAAGAACCGCCTCCTCGGAGAGCATCGAGTTGATGACCTCGAAGCGGGCCTGGCTATCGGAAAGATGGTTGAGCGGAATGAAACGGTCCTCGTCTTCCTGGTTGTAGAGGACCGCATGCCGTTGCGAGAAGGTACCGCGTTCCGAATCCTGGCCGGACAGGCGAACCGGGCGCCCTTCCTTGAGCAGCGTGCCGAATGCCAGCGCCTCGCCGGTCGCCCAGTCGATGCCGGTACCCGTCTCCACCGCCTTGCGTCGGGCAGCGAGGAACCGTCCGATGGTTCGGTGGACCTTGAAATCGTCGGGGACCTCGGTCAACCGTTCGCCGATAGCCGTAAGCTCGGTAAGCGCGACACCGGTTTTGCCGCGTCGCGGTCCTTCGGCCTCGGCCACCTTGAACTTCGACCAGACGCCATCGAGCCAGTCGGCCTTGTTGGGACGATAGCCGCCGCCGGCCTCGAATTCCTGATCGAGGGTCGTGCGCCAGGTGCCCTTCAGCGCCTCGACGTCTTTGCTCGTCACCACCTTCTGGTCGACCAGCTTGTCAGAATAGATTTGGAAGGTAGTCGGATGTGCGCGGATTTTCTTATACATCAACGGTTGGGTAAACGCCGGTTCGTCGCCCTCGTTGTGGCCGAACCGCCGGTAGCAGAACATGTCGACGACCACCGGTTTGTGGAAGCGCTGACGGAACTCGATCGCAACCTTGGCCGCGTAGACAACCGCCTCCGGATCGTCGCCATTGGCGTGGAAGATCGGTGCTTCGACCATCTTGGCGATATCGGACGGATAAGGCGATGACCTGGCAAAGCGCGGGTTGGTGGTGAAGCCGATCTGGTTGTTGATGATGAAGTGGACCGAACCGGCCGTGCGGTGGCCGCGAAGGCCCGACAGACCAAAACACTCAGCCACCACACCCTGCCCGGCAAATGCCGCGTCGCCGTGGAGAAGCAACGGCAACACGCGGGCGCGCTGATCCAGCGGCACGACGTCGCTGCGGGGCTGATCGGCATGCATGTCCTGCTTGGCCCGCGACTTGCCGAGAACGACCGGATCAACGATTTCCAGATGGGACGGATTGGCGGTCAGCGATAGATGGACCTTGTTACCATCAAACTCGCGATCCGATGATGCACCGAGGTGATATTTGACATCGCCCGACCCCTCCACTTCGTCAGGGGAGGCCGAACCGCCCTTGAATTCGTGAAAGATCGCACGATGCGGTTTACCCATCACCTGGGCGAGCACATTCAGCCGGCCGCGATGGGCCATGCCAAGGACGATTTCCTTCAGCCCCAGCTGCCCGCCGCGTTTGATAATCTGTTCCAGCGCCGGGATCAGCGACTCGGCGCCATCGAGTCCGAACCGCTTGGTACCGGTGTATTTGACGTCGAGGAAACGCTCGAAGCCTTCCGCCTCGGCCAGTTTGTTGAGGATCGCCTTCTTGCCGTTCTTGGTGAAGTCGATCGCCTTGTCGGGCCCCTCGATGCGTTCCTGGATCCAGCTCTTTTCGGCCGCGTCGGAAATATGCATGAACTCGACACCGAGGGTCGAGCAATAGGTGCGGCGCAGGATGGCCAGCATCTCCGGGACGGTGGCAAACTCCAGTCCAAGAACGAAGTCGATGAAGATCGGTCGGTCGTAATCGGCCTCGGTAAAACCATAGGAGGCGGGATCAAGCTCTGATGCGGCGGGGATCGGTTGCAGGCCGAGCGGGTCGAGATTGGCATGGAGATGGCCCCGCATTCGATAGGCGCGGATCATCATGATCGCACGAACCGAGTCGCGGGCGGCCTGTTGCACCTGGTCCCCGGAGATCTGGGCGCCACGGGTGGAGACGCCCTTTTTGATCTTGTCGCGAACCGAGGTCTCGAGGGCGGCCCAGTTTCCGTCAAGAGCGGCTACCAGTTCGCCGTTGGCAAGCGGCGGCCAGTCCGATCGTTGCCACGATGGTCCCGAGCCGTTGCCGGCACCGCGATCCTCCAGCCCGTCAAAGAACGATCGCCAAGCGGCATCGACCGAGGCCGGATCGCGATTGTACCGGGTTTGCAGATCTTCGATATAGGAGGCGTTGGCGCCGTAGAGAAACGACGTTGCCGCGAGGGCGGCGTTGGGGTCCTGGCGTGTCATTCTCACGTCCCGCGCGGTTGAACCGCCGCGCTTTTTGTCCACGCGGCAACCTGCCACGCTCTACCGGCCGATCCGGCTTAAATCAACGACTCATTTGGGACTCCGGCTCACGCCTTCAAGACGTCCGCGAGGGTCGATCCGAGACGAGCCGGTGAGTCCGACACGTGGATTCCAGCCGAACGCATGGCCTCGATCTTGTCATCGGCACCGCCCTTGCCACCGGCGATAATTGCCCCGGCGTGGCCCATTCTGCGGCCCGGAGGCGCCGTTCGCCCGGCAATAAAGCCGACCACCGGCTTGGAGCGACCGCGGGCCGCTTCGTCCTTGAGATACTGCGCGGCTTCCTCCTCCGAGGAACCACCGATCTCACCGATCATCACAATAGATTGAGTGGCCTCGTCGCCAAGGAACAGGTCCAACACGTCGATGAAGTCCATCCCCTTGACTGGATCGCCGCCGATACCGACGGCGGTCGTCTGGCCGAGACTGACATTAGTTGTCTGAAACACCGCCTCGTAGGTGAGCGTTCCCGACCGCGAGACAATACCGACCGAGCCGGTCTGGAAGATGTTGCCCGGCATGATGCCGATCTTGCAGGCACCGGCCGTCATCACACCCGGGCAGTTCGGCCCGACCAGCCGCGAAGACGATCCGCAAAGCGCCCGGCGCACGCGGACCATGTCCATCACCGGAATGCCCTCGGTGATACACACGATCAGGGGTATCTCGGCATCGATCGCTTCGAGGATGGCGTCGGCAGCGAAGGGCGGCGGGACGTAGATCACCGTGGCATCGGCACCGGCGGCGTCCCTGGCCTGCAGCACTGTGTCGAAAACCGGAAGATCCAGATGTATGCGGCCACCTTTCCCCGGTGAGACTCCGCCGGTCATCCTGGTGCCATAGGCGATCGCCTGTTCGGAATGAAACGTGCCATTGGCGCCGGTAAAGCCTTGGCAGATGACACGGGTTGTCGCGTCGATGAGAATGGACATTCACTCTTCCTTGGGGTCAACCGATGTGATTTTCAGGACGATGCCGCTGAAGCCGGTCTCGGCCGCGGCTGCACTACCTTCGGGGAGAAACGCGAGGTAGACGTCCCAGGTTCCTGGTAATGATTCCGGCGCGTTCCAGGAGTGGCCGATGATGACGTCCGGCTGGTCGACGGTATCGCTCGGTGCAGCGCCGATCCAGGCGCTGATGATATCAGGGTCGATCGGTTCGGCAGCAGCAAAATCGTAGAGAAAGCAACCGACCAGGTCGATCTGCTCGCTGATAAGATGGGTCAAGACGAGATAGGCGTTGGTTGTCCCGACCGGTTTGCCGTAGCTCTCCAGCGACGCGCCGGCATCACCGGCGAGTTCAAGTGCAGCGGACCGGCCGAGCAGCGCCTCGAGCTCGGGATGGTCCCTCGCCCCCGCGGGCCGCCAGCCCTCGGCCAACACGCGTATCTGCAGGGCGGCGTAGTCGTGTCGATCGTCGACACAGACATCGCGAAACGCCTCAAAACGCACGTCCACAACCGGTTCGACGGCGGCGGAGGCCTTTATCCCGCGCTCGGCGAGAGCGAACCAGCCGCACAGCGCGATGCCAAAAACCATCGCCAGTCGCGAGAGTGCGCCGATCACACCAGTCGCTCGAGTTTGGTGACTGTGCGATCACTGTCGACGTCGCCGGTGTTCAAGGTGCTTGCCGGCTCGAACATGAGCACCACGGGCTCCGGGCTCAGTGAGCGCGGCCTATGTTCGACCTGCTTTGGCACTACGACAAAGTCGCCTTCGCCCAGTTCGACCGAGCCATCCCGAAAGTCGAGGGCGATCGTGCCTCTCAGAACCAGAAACGCCTCGTCTTCCTGCTGGTGACTGTGCCAGTCGAACACCTCGCCAGATTTGGCGATCTTTACCTGGGACTCGTTGACGTCGCCGGCGATGCAGGGCTGGAAGACGTCCGAAATCTGAGCGTCCGCGGCTTCCACCAAGTTGATCTTGCGCGGCGGCATGGCGTCTCACTCGCCGACGGCAGCGACGATCTTTTGCGCCGCGTCATCGAGATCGTCGGCGCTGATCACGTTCAGGCCGGAGTCGGCGATAGTCTTCTTCCCTTCGTCTACATTGGTGCCTTCCAGCCTGACGACCAGCGGCACCTGGAGTCCGACCTCCTTGACCGCGGCGATGATGCCCTCGGCCACGACATCACAGCGCATGATGCCGCCAAAGATGTTGACGAGAATGCCCTTCACATTGGGATCGGCGGTGATGATCTTGAAGGCGACGGCGACACGCTCTTTCGAAGCGCCACCGCCGACATCAAGAAAATTGGCGGGCTCGGCACCATAGAGCTTGATGATGTCCATCGTCGACATCGCCAGCCCGGCCCCATTGACCATACAACCGATGTCGCCATCCAATGCCACATAGGAGAGGTCATTCTCCGACGCTTCGACTTCCTTCGGATCGTCTTCGGCCGGATCGCGGAGTTCGGCGATGTCGCTATGGCGAAACAAGGCGTTGTCGTCGAAGTTGATCTTGGCGTCGAGGCACAGGAGTTCGCCGGCCTCCGTCACGACCAGCGGGTTGACCTCCAGGAGACTCATGTCGGTCTCGACCGTGGCGCGATAGAGTGCTGCGATCAACTGGTCGCACTGGCGTATCTGAGCGGCTTCGAGCCCAAGTGCATAACCGACCGACCGACCGATATGGGACGTGTACCCGGCAGCCGGATCGACATGGATGGTGATGATCTTCTCCGGCGTTTCAGCCGCCACATCCTCGATGTTGACGCCGCCCTCCTGCGACGCGATGAAGGCAACGCGCCCGCTGCCCCGGTCGACCAGGCAAGACAGGTAAAGTTCGCGCGCGATCGACGAGCCTTCCTCGATATACAGGCGATTGACTGACCGGCCGGCGGGGCCGGTCTGGTGCGTTACCAGCGTTCGCCCGAGCATCTGACCGGCGTGAGCAGCGACCTCCTCGACGGATCGCGCCAGCCGTACACCACCGGCGTCTCCGGCTTCGGCCTCGGCAAAGCGGCCCTTGCCGCGGCCCCCGGCGTGAATCTGCGACTTGACCACCCACAGGGACCCACCCAACTCTCGCGCCGCCTGCTCGGCTTCCTTCACCGAGAAGGCGGGAATACCCTTGGCGACGGGAGCGCCATAATCGGCCAGGACGGCCTTGGCCTGGTATTCGTGGATGTTCATTCTGCCCCCTTCGACGGCGAGCGGCCCACTGCGCCGCGTTGATGACTACTTTCCAAGCGCCGGGAGGAGCCGCACGCAAGCGTCGATGAGACCCTCCACCGCGGCGACCGATTTGTCGAACTGTTTGCGATCCGACTTGTTGAGGCCGACCTCGATGATCCGTTCCACACCCTTGGCACCGATAACCACTGGAACCCCAACATAACGGTCCTTGACGCCGTATTCGCCCTTGAGGCAGGCAGCGCAGGGCAGCACCCGCTTCTTGTCCTTCAGATAGCTCTCCGCCATGGCGATAGCCGACGCCGCCGGTGCGTAGAAAGCCGAGCCGGTCTTCAACAGGTTGACGATCTCCGCGCCGCCACCTCTCGTCCGCTCGAAGATTTCATCGACCCGTTTCCTGGTCGTCCACCCCATCTTGATGAGATCGGGAACCGGAATGCCGGCGACGGTCGTGTACTGCGCCAGCGGGACCATGGTGTCACCGTGACCACCGAGCACAAAGGCGCTGACGTCCTCCACCGACACGTCGAACTCGGTGGCAATGAAATATCGAAGCCGAGCGGAATCGAGCACTCCGGCCATACCCACCACCATGTCGCGGGGCAGGCCGGAAAACTTCTGCAATGCCCAGACCATCGCATCCAGCGGGTTGGTGATACAGATGACAAAGGCCTTCGGCGCGTATTTCTTGATCCCCGCCCCGACCTGTTCCATCACCTTGAGATTGATATCGAGGAGGTCGTCCCGACTCATCCCCGGCTTGCGGGGTACACCGGCGGTAACAATACAGACGTCGGCGCCCTTGATGCCGGCGTAGGCGGATGTCCCCGCGAGCGCCGCGTCGAAACCGCTCACCGGCGAGGATTCGGCAAGGTCGAGGGCCTTGCCCTGAGGAATGCCATCGACGATGTCGAACAGCGTTACATCTCCGAGTTCCTTCAGGCCGATGAGATGGGCGAGCGTGCCGCCGATCTGACCGGCGCCGATGAGGGCGATCTTGGGTCTGGCCATGAGGATTTCCTTGACAATCAACGACAGTGCGGGGGTCGGAGCAGAATGGCTCTAGCCCGATTGATGCTGCACTGCAAGCAAGCGGCAGTCCTTTAGCCGGCACCACTTGAGAATACAATCACTGATTGCTTTAGACATGTTGTTCGGCGCGGTCCGGATCCCTGCCGGCCGACCATTTGCCGGTCAGATATGCTTCCGAACGCATTTCAATCAGCCGCGACGCCGTCCGTCGGAACGCGGCCGCTTCGGCACCATCCGCCGCCGGATAAAGATCAGCAGGCTCGGCCGCCGCCGACACGACGATGCGAACGCCAGCATCGTAGAAGACATCGATCAGATTGATGAACCGTCGGGCGACGTCGCGCCGCTGGGGATCGATCGTCGGGATGTCGTCGATCACGACCGTGTCGAATGTCTTGGCGATGACCGTGAAATCACTGGCACCGAGAGGCGCCTCGCAGAGATCGGCAAAGTCAAAGCGTGCGCTGTCGTTACCGGCCCGAGGCACGCGGATGGAACGGCCCATCACCGGCAAGGTCACCGCCGAGTCGGCTGTGCCGTCCAACAGGCTTCGCCAGACACCGTCGAGCGCCGACCTGGCGCCGGGACCGAGCGGTGTCACATAGGCGCTGGCCTCGCGCAACTGGGCGAGGCGATAGTCGCGTGCCGTTCGTAATTCGGCCACATCCACATGACGCTCGAGCACGGCGATGAAGGGCAGGAACAGCGGTCGATTGAGGCCGTCTTGATAGAGGTCCGCCGGCGCCGTGTTCGAGGTCGCGACCAGGGTGATACCCTGATCGAACAGGGCAGTAAAAAGGCGCGCCAGGATCATTGCATCGGCGATATCTTCAACCGCGAATTCGTCAAGGCAGAGAAGCCGCGTTTCCGCCCCGATCGCCGCCGCCACCGGTACGATCGGATCGTCGCTTTCGGCCGTGCCGGCTCGCTGGGCGACACGAAAAGCGTGAATCCTTTCATGGACGTCAGCCATGAAAGCGTGGAAATGGATTCGCCGCTTGGCCTTGGTGCCGGCCACGGCACAGAAGGCATCCATCAGCATTGTCTTGCCGCGGCCGACGCCGCCATGGATGTAGAGACCCCGAACCGCCTCCGCAGGTCGCCTGGCGATCAGCCAGCCCAGCGCATTTCGGTTTGAAGCGGCCTCGGCTTCGCTCAATCGGCCATCGAGCCGATCAAGCTGGCGCGCCATGGCGATCTGGGCCGGATCTGGTGTGATCTCAGAAGCGGCCACCAGCATGCGATAACGGGCGATGACCCGCCCGCTGCCGGCAAGACCGTCACCGGACCCGACCACCATCGGCTCTTGGGAGGTGCCGTCTAGCGATAGAACGCGACGGAACCGCCACCCTCGGTCGCTCCGTCAAAGCGGCTGCCCCCGGAAGACTGCAGCCGGGCAACCGGCGATCCGCCCTGACCGGCGAGCACGACCTGTTGTCCCTGGAGATTCCACGCGGAAATCGACTTGAGAGTGTCGGAAGAACATCCGCGGGTGGACGCGCGATAGCCACCCGTCCAACTGGTCAGGGTCATAAACAGCTGACAGGATTCACCGCTGGAAGCGATGGTCCAGCCGCCGAGCAGATCCGTCCGACCGAGGGAACCGGATGCGGCCGGCGCTGCCGGCGCGTCAGCCGCCGGTGGAGCGTTGGTAGCCACAGTCGCGGTTCCCGCGCCGGAGGCCGGCGGCAACGGTTCAGCGATGACTGCACCACCCGGCGGTGGCACCGTCACGGCGACCTGAGCCGGTGGCGGGCTCCCGACCGATCCAATTGAGCCGCAACCGGCGAGAGCTACGGCAAGTGCGACCGGGACAAAACGGTTAACCGGCATCAGCGCAATCCCCTTTTGGCTGGCACGCGTTATCAGAATTTCGGACCTAGACCCCAATTGAAGCGGGTTTCGGGCAATTACTGGGTTTTAGCAACCCTTTATTACCTAAATACCCACTATCGGCCGGTATTCATAACACATGAATACCACTACGCGCGCGACTAGTGGAGCAAATCTGACATTCGAGCCGCGCTTGACGCCATGCTTTCACCCAAATGTCGAATCGAAAGCTCCACTAGAATCAGGCACTTGCGAGCAACCCTTCGATCCCGGCGGTTGCTTTGGGAAGGGACGCTCGCGTTGCGACGGAAAACGACCGGCGCGAACACCGAAAGGTCAGTTATGCGGCTTTACGTGCTGCGGCAGGCCCAATTCTGCCGCCTTGGCACGCACCTCCGCTTCCGGTCGGCCGAGCGCCTGGCCAACCAATTCGGGCGCCACGTTCTCCAGCCAAAGCTGACGGAGCTTTTCCACGGCCGTAACGCTCCACGGTGCTCCAGCGTTCAATGTTACGTTGTCGATCATGACTCGCCTCCATCGGTTGAAGAACCGAGTCTTATATGGGGAAGCGCACGGTGCTGGAAAACGGCTTCGGCCAATTGGACGCATAAGCTAAGCGAGCGAGCGATCCCCATCAGATCGGATTGCACGCCCTTCCTTCAAGCGCTTTACGTCGCTCGCTCTTTGCGGGCGGAAAAGTGCCAAACACTTTTCCTGAAAACGCTTAGAAGTGGCGTTCGACCATCATCTTTTTGACCTCGGCGATCGCCTTGGCCGGATTCAGTCCCTTTGGACAGGTCTGGGCGCAATTAAGGATGGTGTGACAGCGATAGAGACGAAACGGATCTTCCAGTTCGTCGAGGCGGCTCCCTGCAGCCTCGTCCCGTGTGTCACTCAGCCAGCGATAGGCCTGCAACAGCACCGCGGGCCCGAGATACCGGTCGCTGTTCCACCAGTAGGACGGGCAGGCCGTCGAGCAGCAGGCGCACAGGATGCATTCATAGAGACCGTCAAGCCTGTCCCTGTCTTCCGGCGACTGCCGCCACTCTTTCTCCGGGGTCGGCGTCTCGGTTTGCAGCCATGGCTCGATCGACCGGAGCTGGGCATAGAAGTTGGTCAGATCGGGTACAAGATCCTTTACCACCGGCAGGTGCGGCAGCGGATAGATGGCAATCGGCCCATCCATGTCACCGATTGCCTTGGTGCAGGCCAGCGTATTGGTACCATCGACGTTCATCGCGCAGGAACCGCAAACGCCTTCCCGACAGGACCGTCGAAAAGTCAGCGTCGGGTCGACCGTGTTCTTGATCCAGATCAGGCCGTCGAGCACCATCGGGCCGCAATCGGATGTATCCACAGCGTAGGTATCGACGCGCGGATTGTCGGCTTCATCAGGGTCGTATCGATAGACGCGGAACTCTCGCAACGATTCAGAGGCCGGCTTGTCCCAGACCTTGCCAGGCTTGACCCGAGAATTCTCCGGCAGTGCTATTTCAGCCATCTTCGTCTCGCTCTACACGTTCCGGCGAACCAGTTCGCCCTTCTAACCACGACACCAAAAGCCGCTCCGAGCGCCGAGCCGACATATCTAGCGCCGGTGCTTGCGGATGACCAGCTTCAGCGCTGACCAGATGTGATCCACCGCGGCGACCTTCACGTCCACCAGATCCAGCGCCAGCGCCTCGGCCCGTACCACGTCTTCGGTGACATCGGTCGGCACCTTCGACGCTTTTTTGGGCCATGACACCCAGATCATGCCGTCGGATTGAATGGCGCCCTGCAGCCGCTCAAGTTCGTTTGTCAGGTCGGTCCGGCTCTTGGTGAAAGCGTGAATGAGATCAAAGGACCGCGACGGTAGGGCAGCCGACCAGTCGTCAAACCTCTCGACGGTCGCAAAGTCATCCCAGGCTGCCAGGGCCGCCAGCTCCACCGGCAATGCGATGAACGCCGCCCGCATGCCCGGCTTGAAGCCAAGCTTCGTCGGCAGCGGCTTGCCCGAATATCCGGCTGCAGCCCCGGACATATTCATCCGTCGACGTCCTTCCGATTAGCGCAGATCGCGAACCGGCTGTCGCGCGTAGCCGGCAAGTCCGTTGGTTCCCCGTCTGAGATATCAGAACGTGTAGCCAAAGGCTTCAATCTCCTTGGCATACCAGCGGCCGACGATATCGGCGCTCCGCTTGGTGTAGTAGGACTGGTATCCGGCGCCATCCGGCCGGTGCTCGGCACGAGCCTGCGGCAAGGCGACATCATCCGGCAGGCCGAGCCGGGCCATGAGGGCCTGGCACTCGGATTCCAGGGCTTCGTAACGCAGCACGGCATCAACGGCGACTTCGTCGTCGATTGTGTAGATGCCCCAATTGTCGAGGCGAACGTGATGCAGATACCGCAATACCGGCGAGGTAATGTAGGTCTCGAAGTCCAGCGGCGCCTCGCCCCGCTTTTTCCGTCGATTGAGCCGGTGATAGTAGTTGGACACCTGCCGGTCCCATGGGTTCCGCTCGACGGCGAACTTGAAATAGGACTCCCACACCTCCCCGCCGACAACCGCCCGAACCTGCCGCGCCCGCATATGAGCGTAATATCCGCCGGTACCCGGGATGAACCGCTTGAGCCTGGTCGGAACCTTGCCGCCAAGCCCTGTACTCGGATTGACCCCCATCGTTTTTTTGGTCGTCGGGTGGCGGCGCGGCCCGACAATGAGGTCATCCGGTCCGCAGACGCTGGCAAGCGCCGTCTGCAGGCTTGTCCCGGCGGTCTTCTCCGTCTTCAGGAAAATGAAGCGATGTTTATGGCTGATGATCATGGCATCCGGTGAGATCGCTAGAACGCCCAGCCGAAGGTCTCGATCTCGCGCTTGTACCATCCGGCAACGAGGTCGCGCGTTTCATCGTCATAGTAATCGCGGTAGTGGCGACGGTCGGCACGCGTGTGCCCTTTCGCGGTTGGCAGTCGGACCGGGTCGGTGATTCCGATCTCGCTACAAACCTCCGCCAGTTCCTCGGCGAGCCGCTCATAGCGGATAACCCGATCGACAACGACCTTGTCGTCAATCGTATAGGTCCACCAGTTCTTCATCCGGGCAGAACGGAACGCCTTGCCGCGATGCCAGCGCGACAACAGGAACGTGCGGAAATCCGGTTGCGGTTTGCTTTTCCGGGTCCGCCAGAAATAGAACGACACCTGCCGGTCCCAAGGATTGCGCTCGATCGTGAACTTGTAAAAATCGTTCCAGGTTTCCTCACCGGCCATCCGCCTGATCTGGGTCGCCGGCATGTGGTTGTAGTAGCCATAATACTGCGGAAAGTGGTGACGGAATTCGCCCGGCAGGCGTACGCCCAGACGTCCGAGCCCGAGTGCATAGTTACGTGCCGGCGACTTGCGGCGCTTGCGCTCCTCCTTCTTGCTCAACGGAGCGAGAATGTCGTCCGGACCACAGGCCGGCGACAGCGCCAGCTCGGTGCTGGTGCCGCCGGTCTTGGCTGTTCTGAGGAAGATGAACCGATGCTTGCGGCTGAGAATCATACGGGAACCGGTCCAGCGGTTTCGCTCAGTATACCCGCGCCTTGGGTTCGATATATTGCACGTCGTTGGTCAGTGTGTAGGTGTGTACCGGCCGATCCTCCAGGCTCACCGTCCGATCGCCCGAGTCCAGGAATGACAGCGTGTGTTTCATCCAGTCCTTGTCGTTGCGATCGGGATAGTCTTCGCGCGCGTGTGCGCCTCGCGACTCGGTACGGTTCAGCGCCGATTCAACCGTGACCACCGCCTGGACGATCAGGTTGTCGTATTCCAGCGTCTCGATCAGGTCGGAGTTCCAGATCAGCGTTCGATCGGTCACGCGGATGTCGTCGGTGCCCGACCAGACCTCATGAATCCGGTCCCGGCCCTGAGCCAGGACTTCCCCGGTCCGGAAGACCGCGCAGTCCTCCTGCATCGCCATCTGCATCTTGAGCCGCAACTCCGCCGTCGGGGTAGCGCCTTCGGCGTAGCGGAAATGATCAAGTCGCTGGACGGCACTCTCGCCCGCGTCCTTGGGCAAGTCCGGATGCTTGTCAGCCTCCGAGATCGACTCGACACAGCGCAGGCCGGCGGCGCGACCGAATACGACGAGATCGATCAGCGAGTTGGAGCCGAGCCGGTTGGCGCCATGCACCGACACGCAGGCGGCTTCACCGATCGCCATCAGGCCGGGCACGACCTGGTCGGGATCACCGTCCACCTTGGTCAACACTTCACCATGATAGTTGGTCGGGATGCCGCCCATATTGTAGTGGACCGTCGGCAGCACCGGGATCGGATCACGGGTGACATCAACGCCGGCAAAGACCCGCGCCGATTCGGAAATCCCGGGCAGGCGATGGTGGATCACATCGGGATCGAGATGCGACAGGTGGAGATAGATATGGTCCTTGCTGTCGCCATGGCCGCGGCCTTCGCGGATCTCGATGGTCATGGCGCGGCTGACCACGTCCCGTGAGGCGAGATCCTTGGCACTCGGCGCATAGCGCTCCATGAACCGCTCGCCTTCAGCATTGGTCAGATATCCGCCCTCGCCGCGCACCCCCTCGGTGATGAGAACGCCGGCGCCATAGACCCCGGTCGGGTGAAACTGGACGAACTCCATGTCCTGGAGCGGCAGCCCGGCCCGCAGCACCATGCCGTTGCCGTCGCCGGTGCAGGTGTGGGCCGAGGTGCAGGAGAAATAGGCACGGCCATAGCCGCCGGTGGCGAGCACGGTCTTGTGGGCCCGGAAGCGATGGAGCGAGCCGTCTTCCAGGCAGAGCGCCACCACGCCGCGGCAGGCGCCGTCCTCCATGATCAGATCGATGGCGAAATACTCGATGAAGAACTCGGACGAGTGGCGTAGCGACTGGCCGTAGAGGGTATGAAGGATCGCATGGCCGGTCCGGTCCGCGGCAGCACAGGTACGCTGGGCGATGCCCTTGCCGTAATCCGTGGTCATGCCGCCGAAGGGACGCTGATAGATCTTGCCTTCTTCGGTCCGGCTGAACGGAACGCCAAAGTGATCGAGCTCGTAGACCGCCGCCGGCGCCTCACGGCAAAGGTACTCGATGGCATCCTGGTCGCCCAGCCAGTCGGACCCCTTGACGGTGTCATACATATGCCAGCGCCAGTCGTCCTCGCCCATATTGCCAAGCGCGGCCGAGATGCCGCCCTGCGCCGCAACGGTATGGGACCGTGTCGGAAACACCTTGCTGATGCACGCGGTCTTCAGTCCCGCCTGACTGGCGCCGAGGGTCGCCCGCAAGCCGGCACCGCCGGCACCGACGACAACGACGTCGTAGGTGTGGTCCGTAAACGGGTAGGCGCGTCCATTGACGCCGGGCGCCGTGTTGTCGCCGTCCGAGCCGTCGGCCATGGTGTTCAGCCTCCAAAGGCGAGCTTGAGAATCGCGAAAATGCTGACGGCGCCGACCGCCACGGTGAAAAACGTGTTGGCAATCATCGCGACCTGGCGCGAAACGGTGCCGTGAACATAGTCCTCGATCACCACCTGCATGCCGATCCGCATGTGCACGGTCAGGGATACCACCATGAGCGCCAGAACGATCGCGACCAGCGGCGAGGACAAGACATCCTTCACATCGCCATAGCCGTCATTGGCAACCTTGATGACGATGATGATGAAACCGATGGTCAGCGGAATATTGGCCAACGCGGTCAGCCGCTGCCGCCAGTAATCTTCGGTGCCGGTCCGGGCCGAGCCAAGGCCCAGCACGCGATGAAGCGGGGTGCGCATCCCGGCCATCAGGTCGCCACCACCACGCCGACGATCCACACGACGATCGTGAGGATGCCCGACCCGACGATCGTCGCCAACGCCAGCTGATCCCGTTCCGGCTTGTCCAGCCCGCGTCCGGCGTCCCAAACGAAATGACGCAGGCCGCCCAGCATATGATGGAGCAGTGACCAGGTCAGGCCGAAGAGCACAACCAGCCCGATCCACGAACCGAGCAGACCGTTGATCACCTTGAAATGGTCGCGGCCGGCGGCGGCGGCGAGCAGCCACCAGGCAAGCAGCACGGTCCCCGCATAAAGGGCAAACCCGGTGGCGCGATGAAAGATCGACATCACCATGGTCAAATGCCACTGGTAGATCTGGATATGCGGCGAAATCGGGCGGTTGGCCTTGTTTTCCGCAGTCGACATGGCTTCCTTTCACCGGCTGACGAGCCGGATTTTACTTCGCAGCGGTTCTAGCGCCGATACTGCACCGCGTCAAAACGAACGAACGCACCCATTGCGGCGCCCGATCCGTCGACCGATGATGGGTGGACGCAGCGACAGGCAAACGGAACCGCCTGGGGTATGCTGAATGAGTCCGGATACGGATGCAGGCCGGAGGCCTGCCGAGGGACCAACCAAGGAGGAAACGATGAAGCGTCTTATCCTGTGCGGGTTGTTGACGATCGCGGTACCGGCGATCGCAGCGGCGGAGACCTGGATCGCCGTCTGCACGGACGGCCAGAACCTGCAATACAACCAGTCGGTGGGCGGCAACGGCTTCCTGTATCTGAAGGGGAAGGACCAGAGCACCGGCGGCCTGCAGATGGCCCGGCTCGAACAGACCTTCTTCAACGGCACCGCCATTTGCGGCACTGTCCCCGGCAACGGTACCGGCTCGGCCGCCACCGGTGGTCATCCGGTCACTCAGCTTTGCGCAAACCGCAGTCGCAACATCATCTACATCAAGTACAAACATCCGACGGAAGACCGTCCGTTCACCGACACGGTGGTCTGCGATGCCCGCGTCGACGTCCGCTGAGATCCGGTTCCCACGACGCAGTACCGCTGCCGGGTTTAGGTTTCAGCAACCGGGCGCATGGCGTTGAACTTCGCGTTTGGAGCGCCCTGCCGATGTTCTGGACACGACAACGTTGCCGCCAATCCGTCGCCCTACGGCCTGACCCACTGCTGTCCGGCTCAGGTTCTCTGGGCGGTGAGCATTGCGTTGGTCCTGCTGCGTTCGGAACGCGCTACCGATGTTCCGGGCACAGAGACGTTGTCACGCCTCCGTCATCCTGCGGCTCGACCGCAGGATCACTATACACCCGCGCAGACAGTGGATTGAGGTCTCCTCAATTCGGGTTCTGCTTTTCGATGCGTCGCGATTCTCCATAGTCGCCAGGTCATCAGGACAGACCCAAAATGCCATAGGTTATGGCGGGTTGACATTGATCCTGCGGTCGAGCCGCAGGATGACGACGGAGAAAAGACGGAGGCCGAGCGACCGGCCCCTTGAGCCATCCGTCCGCAACGGATGGCCTGACAACACCCGTCCTCGCCCTAACCGGGACTTAAACCGGGCAGCAGTAACGACGCACGACGTGTCTAACTGTCCCGCTGGTAGCCGCGGAAATAGTCGATGGTGAACCGCGGTAGCTTTCGCGGCACCGGAGCCCGCGTAGATAGCGGCAGGGCGTAGACGCCCATCATGAACTGCATCGGGTAGTCAGGGCTCTGGCTCACGCTTTTGAGTGGCTGATTGTCGAGAAAGAATGCGACCCCGTCCGGCGTCCAAACGGCCGCATAAAGGTGAAACCCGGTCGGATCGAACGGCAGGGTGTCGGTGTGAAAATCGCCTTTGGTGAGCCTCGGATCGGTGATCGGCTTGATGCCATAGCACAGTTCGGCAGTGCCGGACGTGATGCCCTTGCCGAAGA
>JAAEOR010000706.1 GCA_024222895.1 Hyphomicrobiales bacterium
CTCAATCCCGATCGGGTCTCGATGCCGGATTTCGACGTCGATTTTTGTCAGAATCGGCGGGACGAGGTCATCCGGTATGTCCAGCAGAAATACGGCGTCGACCATGTTGCCCAGATCATTACATTCGGGTCACTGCAGGCGCGTGCCTGTCTTCGCGACGTCGGACGGGTTCTGCAGATGCCCTACGGTCAGGTCGACCGAATTGCCAAGATGGTGCCCCAGAATCCCGCAAATCCCGTGACGCTCGGCCAGGCAATCAAGGACGAGCCGCGGCTACAGGCCGAGGCCGACAAGGAGCCGGTGGTCCAGCGGCTGCTGACGATCGCACAGAAGCTCGAGGGTCTGTATCGGCACGCATCGACCCACGCAGCCGGCGTCGTCATCGGCGATCGCCCGCTCGACCGTCTGGTCCCGCTCTACCGCGATCCGCGCTCCGGCATGAAGGTCACACAGTTCAACATGAAATGGGTCGAGAAGGCCGGGCTTGTGAAGTTCGACTTTCTCGGACTGAAGACACTGACGGTTCTGGACATTGCGGTCCGGCTGATCCGACGGCGTGTGCCGGAGTTCGATCTGGTGGCTGTGGCGCTTGACGACCAAAAGACATTTGACATGCTGTCGCGCGGCGAAACGGTCGGCGTGTTCCAGTTGGAAAGCGGTGGCATGCGCCGGGCGGTCATCGACATGCGGCCCGACCGCTTCGACGATCTGATTGCGCTGGTAGCGCTATACCGGCCGGGCCCGATGGCCAATATCCCCACTTATTGCATGCGCAAGCACGGGCAAGAGCAGCCGGACTATCTTCATCCGTCGCTCGAGCCAACCTTGAAGGAAACTTACGGAGTCATCGTCTATCAAGAGCAGGTGATGAAGATTGCGCAGTTGCTGGCCGGCTACTCCCTCGCCGAGGCCGATCTCCTGAGGCGGGCCATGGGCAAGAAAATCCGTGCCGAGATGCAGAAGCAACAGCATCGCTTCATAGACGGTGCGGTCGAACGAGGCATCGACCGCGGTCAAGCGGAGACGATCTTCGGGCTCTTGTCGAAATTCGCTGAATACGGATTCCCCAAGGGGCATGCTGCCGCCTACGCGCTGGTCTCCTACCAGACCGCTTATCTGAAGGCGAACTATCCGGCCGAGTTCATGGCCGCCTCGATGACTCTGGACGCCGGCAACACCGAGAAGGTGGCGGAGTTCCGACGAGAAGCCTTGCGTCTCGAAATTGCAGTCGACGCCCCTTCGATCAATCGCTCAGGCGTCGAATTTGATGTTGACGACGGTCGGATTCTCTATTCGCTGGCGGCGATCAAGGGCGTTGGGGCGCAAGCGGTGGCGCACCTGGTGTCGAAGCGAAGCCACGGACCCGTCCGCGGCATTGCCGGCCTTGCCGACCGGATCGACCCGAAATTGGTCAACAAACGCTCCCTGGAGAGCCTGGTGGCGGCGGGCGCCTTTGACGAGATAGAGCCTGACCGGGCTCGCGTGTTCGCGGCAATCGATCGCATCCTCGGTCTCGCCGCGCGGCGGCAGGACAGTGCGGCTGTCGGGCAGTCGGAGCTGTTCGGCGCAGGGGCGGCGGAACCGGTCGTCCTTCCAGGGGTGGAACCGTGGCCGGCCGCAGAGAAATTGCAGCGTGAGCATGACGCCGTCGGCTTCTATCTGTCGGCTCACCCGCTCGATGAATACAAGCCGGCGCTTGAGCGCTTGCGGGTGCAAAACTGGGCCGAGTTCGCCGAGGCTGTGCGCAACGGCGCAACAGCGGGTCGTCTGGCGGGCACTGTAACGGCAAAACAGGAGCGCCGCATGCGAACCGGGAACCGGATGGCCTCCGTGCAACTGTCGGATCCCACCGGCGCTTTCGAAGCGGTTATCTTCTCCGAAGGTCTTGCCGAGTATCGGGATCTTCTTGAGCCTGGCCGGTCTGTCGTCGTTCTCGTCAGCGCCGAGGAGCGCCCCGAAGGCATCAATGTCCGCCTTGAATCGGTTGAGCCATTGGACAAGTTCGTCTCCGGACTCAAGCAGATCCGGGTCTTTGTCCGGGACGACTCGCCGCTTGCCAGCCTTCAGAAGCAGCTGGTTCCAAAAGGCGATGGAGCGGTGAGCATGATCCTCATGCTGGACGGGGGAAACCGGGAGATCGAAATGAGATTGCCGGGAAAATATGCCGTAAGCCCTCAAATCGCGGGCGCGCTGCGGACAATTCGCGGGGTTGAACAGGTCGATTTGCTCTAGCCATGGCTTAACTAAGGACAGTCGCAGCGATAAGTGCTACGCCCGTGGTGTTCGTGGTCTGATGGCCGCAAGCAATGCCACAGACAAACCGATTCAGTTATCCCCGCAGATGTCCTAAGGCTATCGCCGATGGATCCGAAGCGGCAATCCCCCACGGGGTTGCAAGGTAATACGAGCAAGCGGTTCGATCCTGGCGCCGTCGGGGATTTCGAACCGAAACCGACCGGCGATCACCACAAGGAGACTTAGCAGTTCGTAGATTGCAAGGGTCTGACCGATGCAAATACGAGGGCCCGCGCCGAACGGGATATAGGCACCCCGATGGATCGCATTGCGTTGCCGACTCTGGAACCGATCGGGGGCAAAAAGGTCTGGCTCCTCCCAGAGCCGACGATGCCGGTGTACCACCCATGGTGAAATGACGATCTCGTCACCGGGACGAATGCGGGTCCCGCAGATCGCGTCCTCCTGGACGGCTGCCCGGCTGAAAAACGGCGCCGGCGGATAGAGCCGCAGCGCCTCGTCCATCACCCGGCGGGTAAAGACCAGGCGATTGAGATCGTCGGGGCCCGGCGTATTGCCCAAACCGGCGTCCGCGATTTCATCGGCGACACGCTCGGCCGCCCACGGGAAAAGGGCGAGCAGGTAGGTAGTCCAGGCAAGCGCAGCAGCGGTTGTTTCGTGGCCGGTCAGCAGAAGGGTGAGGACATTGTCCCGAATGAACCGCTCACGCCCAGCCTCGGTCGGCGCATCGCCGTCAATATAGCGGTCGAGAAGATCGTGCCTGCGATGGGTCGACGGGAGCGCCGCACGGGCGTTCAACACCGCCATGACGATCCGCCTCAGGGCACCCACGCTCGGTCGGGCACGGACACTGCCAATTGTCGGCACCCACCGAGGGAATCGAAGCAACGTCGGAAGATCGACCTTCCCCTGAACCCGAAAATAGTCAGACATATGACGGTGAACCGCCGGGTACGACCCGTCGAACTCCCGCGAAAACGCATAATTCGAAATGACATCAAACGATACCTTAAGAAACTGCTCGAATATGTTGACCAATTCCCCAGGAGCATTTGCCGACCAAGCTTCCGCAAGGCCCTCGCCGGCAGATCGGGTCGCGGCCAGCCATGGCGTGAGCATCCGCGGCGTGAAGGCGGGGGTCGCGATCCGCCGACCAGCCTGCCATATATCGCCCTCTGCGGTGAGCAAACCGAGCCCCAGAAGCGAGCGCACGCGCCGTTGTTGGAATTCTCCGCGAACATAGTTGTCGGCGTTGGTGACGCAGATCTGTTCGATAGCGCCTGGATCACTGACAATAAGCGGCCCCGTTGCGAACTTGGTCAACCGTGCGACAGGGGCCTGATAAGCTTCCGCGGGGAAGGCGGCGATCGGATTTTCGCGGACCAGGGACCACAGTTTGAGGAGTCCCAATGACCGGGTGCCCGGCACGGGCGCGGCGGGCCTTCTGCGGTTCGGAATCTCAAGGCCCCCGCTCAACGTCGTACCATTTGGCATCCGCCCCCCTTGCGATGACGCCTCCGTGCCCGATCAGGAGTCTAGCGAAACGAAGGTCGGGGGGAAACGGGCCAATCAGGGACTATTGCGCACGCAGCCTGCAATCCCTATAAGGCATCCATCACACACGTGGGGATAGGGTTGTCTTTCCGGTTCTGCCGGAGCCGAGCAGCCCGACCGGTGTCAGGAAACTGGCTAGCGGCAGCAGTCGCGCTCCCCGCGGAGGCACAACCGGTGAAGGAGGTACGGTAGTCATGGCACTGCCTGATTTCACAATGCGTCAGCTACTCGAAGCAGGCGTTCACTTCGGACATCAGAAGCATCGCTGGAATCCGAAGATGTCCCCATTCCTATTTGGGGTTCGCAACAACATTCACATCATTGATCTCGCCCAGACCGTGCCCCTGCTTTATCAGGCGTTGCAGGCCGTGAGTGACACGGTCGCGCAGGGTGGACGCGTGCTTTTCGTCGGCACCAAACGACAGGCAACCGAGCCGGTGGCGGCCGAGGCTTCGCGCTGCGCACAGTACTACGTCAATGCACGCTGGCTGGGCGGGATGTTGACCAACTGGAAGACCGTATCGCGGTCGATTCAGCGACTGCGTGAGGTTGAGGAACTCCTGGTTGGTGACGCGACCGGCTTGACCAAAAAGGAACGCCTTACGCTGACCCGCGAGCGGGACAAGCTGGAGAAAGC
>JAAEOR010000707.1 GCA_024222895.1 Hyphomicrobiales bacterium
CTGATTTTCGCGGTTGGTCCGTCGCTCACAGTCTACCGGCCGGCTCTTGACGGATGCGTTTGTCGTCTCTAACCCGTCTGTCAGTGAAGCTAAAGTCCGGGCGTGGGGCGCAAACGACGACTGGTGCGGGGTTAATTTGGTGACCATACCCAATCTGATCAGTATCGGTCGGCTGTTTCTTGTTCCGGTAGCGATCTGGCTGATTGTGTCCGACGAGCCGGTGATGGCGTTTTGGATTTTTGTGCTCGCCGGGGTGAGTGATGCCGTGGACGGGTTTCTTGCTCGCCATTTCAACATGCGTTCGGTCCTCGGCGCCTATCTCGATCCCCTGGCGGACAAGGCGCTCCTGGTGTCGATCTACGTCACCTTTGCGGTCCTCGCCGAGATTCCCGTCTGGGTCACGATATTGGTCGTCAGCCGCGATGTACTGATCATCGGGGCGGTCGTACTTGCCGGGATGCTCGGCCATCCGGTCGAGATGCGGCCGCACTTCCTGTCGAAGCTCAATACCCTTGCGCAGATCGTTCTGGCCGCGGTCGTTTTGGGCGATCTGGCGTTTACGGTCGATCTATCGATGCTTCGTCAAACCATGGTGGTGGCGGTGGGAGTGCTCACCGTGGCGTCGGCGTTTGTGTATGCGTACGACTGGGTTCGCCATATGGGGACCGATAAGTCCGAACAGCGGCCCGAAAGCGTTTTTGACGAAAGACTTCCCGAATGAGCATCAGCCGGCAAATCCTCTTCTGGATTGCGTCGCTTGCAGCGATGTTGGTTTTCCTGCTGGTGTTCAGCCCGATCCTGCTGCCGTTCGTCGGCGGTATGGCGCTGGCCTACCTCCTTGATCCGGTAGCGGACTCCTTCGAGAGAAGTGGTTTCAGCCGTCTGGCGGCGACGCTGACGATCATGGTGCTATCCCTGATTGTATTCGTGATTGTGATGTTCCTGATCCTTCCGGTCCTTGTGAATCAGCTGGTGCTGCTGATCGACAATGTGCCTTCCTATCTTGAACGCCTTGACCTTCTGATTGAGTCCGTCCTGAAGAGCCGCTGGGCGGAGAGTCTCGGCGTTGATTCGGAAGCCGTCAGGCATTCCCTTGGATCGTTTTTGAGTGAGGGGACCACTTTGGTGACCGGATTTGTCAGTTCGGTCTGGAGTGGCGGCCTCGCCTTCGTCAACATACTCGCACTGCTGGTTGTCGCGCCTGTTGTCGCCTTCTATCTGCTCTACGATTGGGACAGGATGATCAAGCTGGTCGACACCTGGCTGCCACGCGACCATGCTGACGTCATTCGGCAACTCGCGGGCGAAATTGACCGCGTGATCTCCGGCTTTGTCCGCGGACAGGCATTGGTGAGCCTTACACTGGGTGTGTTTTATGCCACCAGCCTCGTGATCCTGGGCATCAATTTCGGCTTTCTCATCGGTCTGGTCGCCGGACTGGTCAGCTTCATTCCGTATCTTGGCTCAACACTCGGATTCATCGCTGCGGTTGGAATCGCACTCCTGCAATTCTGGCCGGACTGGATCATGCCGGTTGCTGCGGCGGTCGTCTTCGTCGTCGGACAACTGTTCGAAGGATACGTTCTGCAGCCTTACTTCATCGGGTCGAATGTCGGCCTCCATCCAGTCTGGCTGATGTTCGCGCTCTTTGCTTTCGGACTTCTGTTCGGCTTCGTGGGTCTGTTGGTGGCGATTCCTGCGGCGGCGGCTGTTGGTGTCCTGGTTCGTTATGCGCTGGCACGGTATCTGGCCAGCCCGATCTACAGGGGCACCTCGGGACAATCGTCTGACGGGTCATGACGCGCGACGCTGCCGGTTCGCCTGGTCAACTGCCGCTCCAGCTGCCTCACGATGCGGCGCTTGGCCGCGCCGACTTTATCATCGGACGGTCCAACCACGCGGCTATCGACGTTCTCGACCGCTGGCCTCAGTGGCCGGAGCGCGGTGTCCTGCTCGTCGGTCCCGCCGGCTCCGGAAAGTCGCATCTGGCAGAGATCTGGCGGGCCACCAGCGCCGCCATTCGGATCGATGCATCGGCACTTGACCAGGGCACTCCGGTACGCGTTCGTCCGAACGCAGCAATTGCAGTGGAGGACCTGCACACGGAGCGGCTTGATGAGGCGGCCCTGTTTCATCTCGTCAATGCGGCCGCGGAGCAAGGCGTGAGCCTGCTGATGACCAG
>JAAEOR010000708.1 GCA_024222895.1 Hyphomicrobiales bacterium
CTAGATGCCGCCGGCAATGTTCGGCGGCAGCGTCTTGACCCGGCACTCGGCCTCCGTCGTTTGCCATAGCTCAACCTGGCGCGGGTTCAGGTTGTGTCGGTTAGCCGCCTGGAGCAGGCCGTCCTCCTTGCCGAGACGGTTTAAGATGCAGGCAGAGTAGGCCGTGCAGGCTGCTTCATCGTAGCCGTTCAGGCCACAGCCGGCGTTGTATTCGCTGGTGAACTGGTCGGCTAGATCCGCCTGGCTCGGCCCCAGAACCGGTTCAAGAAGTGTGAGGGCGCCGATGAGAATCGGTTGGTGGATCAGATAGATGACCAGGCTCCACCGCCCTGCGACGGTTAGTAGATGCGTTCCCCAGCCTTCTGCCCGCCAGGTCCAGAGCGGCCGGTTCCGGTCGTTGAGGACGACTCGTCCGATCACCACACCGATCAGCACCACACCAAACCACGGAAAAAGCGGCACATAGTCGACGCTGATCGGTGGCACGGATGACAGGCCGAGCCAATACCATCCGAATGAATTGAAGATATCGCTGGTCAGGACGGCCGGCCCCGCGAAGCAGAACGCCGCAACGGCGAGGCTGACCCACATGGGCGCCCGCAGAAACGGCAGGGCAAGGACGCTGGAGACGGCTATGCAGTGAAGGATGCCGAAGAAGACAAAGGCTGCCGGCGCGAACCAGTAGGTTCCGATGCTGACGACGCCGGCGGCGAGAATGATGATCGCAAGCCGACGAAAATAGGGACCCGGCCGAAATCCGTTTCGGGCCGCCAGCACCAGGTTGACGCCCACCAGGCCCAGAAACGTTCCGGCGATGGTTCGCGCGAAAGCCTTCCACACCGGGTCGACGGTGACGTCGACCGCGATAAGCCGATAGTCCGACAGGTCCCAACCGAGGTGGTAGACGATCATGGCAAGAATGGCCAAACCGCGCAGAACATCTATGATTTCCACGCGAAATGGCTGCTTTGCGGCCCGAGATTCGGTCGTGGTGTCCACGCTGTTCCTCGTCTTGATCCCGCCGGCATTGTCTCGCGGCGACCCCTTGCCGCGCAACAGTCGTGCATTGCTATGGTAGACACGCGGCGGCAAGGGCGTTATTGCCCTTTTCGGGTGCCGCCATGCCAGAGGGCTAGAGCAGCTTGTGCGTTGCAAAACAACGCCGATCGGCTCAAAAATCCTTTGCCTTCCCGTAGCAGCGCCGGAGGGAGCCACCATCACCGGGCTTGGGGTCGGGCCTGGGGATGTGGGTGTTTTCCGATTGGATCCGCCGGCAGGCGGGGTTACATGGCCTGAATCAGCAAGGGATCGCCAGAGTCACATGTCCTCGACATTCGAAGTGGTTTCCAAAGTCATTTCCGAAACCAGCGAGATCCCGCTGGATCAAATTACTCAGGATTCGCACACAATTGACGATTTAGGCATCGACAGCCTGGATTTTCTCGACATCGTCTTTGCCCTCGACAAGAAGTTCGGCATCAAGATCCCGCTGGAATCGTGGACCGAGGAGGTCAACGAAGGCCGCGCGTCGGTCGACGATTATTTCGTGCTGAAAAACCTCTGTGCACGGATCGACGAACTTATCGCCGCCAAGGGCAGCTGACAGAATAGACGCCATGCGGCTTGAATATTTCGACATAATCGACAGCGTCGACGTCTTCGACGTCGCGGCGGGGCGGGTCGAAGCCCGCTCAACCGTCCCGGAAGAGAGCCCGGTTTTTGAAGGGCACTTCCCCGGCTACCCGGTCATGCCCGGGGTCCTTCTGCTCGAGATGATGAATCATACATCGGGTTATCTCCTGCTTGGTATGCATGACTTTGGTCGGCTGCCATTTTTCGCGGGCGCCAAGAAGGTCAAGATTCGGAGCTTCGTGCTGCCAGGCATGACCATGCACTCGATCTGTGAGCTGGAGCACGACGGTTCGGGGTTTTGCATCACCCGCAACAAGATACTTGTCGATGGCGAACTCATCGCCGATGCCGAACTGACCATGATGGTGATGGATTTCCCAAGCGCGGAACTGCCTGTGATGATCCGCGATCGCGCGCGCCGGCATGGTGTCGCGCTGGGGCTGGTCTCTTGACCGAAAAGAAGTGTCGATGACACGGGAAGTATGGATCACCGGTATCGGCCTGACGTCGAGCCTGGGCGAAGGGCTTGACGCCCACTGGCAGGCGATGGCGGAGGCCGAGAATCCGCGGCCGGTCATCGATACCGAGCGTTTCGCCCCCTATCCCGTGCATCCGATGGTGCCACTGGATTTTTCGCTGCAGATTCCCCGTGGCGGTGATCGGCGCCAGATGGAGAACTGGCAGCGGGTCGGTACCTACACGGCCGGGCTCGCCCTTGACGACGCCGGCATTGCCGGTGATCTGGACATTCTCGCCCATACCAACATGGTCGTCGCGGCTGCGGGCGGCGAGCGTGACCTCGAGGTCGACCAGACCATCCTGGAAGGACTTGGAGCAGCCGAGTCGCCTGAGGAATTCATCAACGAGCGCCTCTCAAACGACCTTCGCCCGACACTGTTCCTGGCGCAACTTCCCAACCTTGTGGCTGGCAATATTGCCATCGTTCACAAGGTCACGGGTTCTTCGCGAACCTTCATGGGCGAGGAACTGGCCAGTGTGAGCGCTGTTGAGGTTGCCGCGCGCCGCATCCGTGCCGATCAGGGCGACGTCTTCCTTGCCGGTGGTGCCCTGATTGGCGAACGGAAGGATGTCCTGCTGGTCCTGGTCGGCGCCGGCTGGGCGTGGAACGGCGACCCGGTTCCGGTTTGGGAGCGCACGGCCCGGGGCGGCGGCATCATCCTGGGATCGGTTGGCGCTTTCCTTGTCCTGGAGGCCCGCGAGCACGCCGAGGCAAGAGGCGCCAGGCCGTATGCCCGGTTGGGCAGCGTGTTGTCCGGACGCAGTCGTCGCGAACCGGGGCAGGCGGCCGGAGTCGCAGCAGGACAATTCGCGATGATCCGCGCGGAGGCGGGCGACCAGCCGCTTGCCATGCTCACCGACGCGTCTGGACTGGCGCCGTTGACGGCCGAGCAGCAGGCGTTGTTTGCCCGATTGATCGCAGCTGGCGAGATCGATACGGTGCGGGCGGTGCCGAGCATGCTCGGGACCGGCGTGGAGGCGTCCTTCCCGGCCATGGTGGCGCTGGCTGCACTCGCACTATCGCGCAAGGGGTTCTATCGTCCCGTGGACGCCACGGGCTTCGAGACACCGGCATCGACGATACCGACTGCGATCGCGGTCAGTTCGTGGGGCAGTTGGCGCGGCGAGGGCATGGGACTGGTCGAAGCCGTCGACGACGCATAAGGAGATCGGCATGGCTCTTCGCGACAAACGCAACCGCCCGGTGGTCGCCGTTACCGGAATGGGCGTGGTTTCTTCGCTTGGCAGCGGCCTGGACGACAATTGGGAGGCTCTGGTCGCCGGTAAGTCGGGCATCCGCGAGATTACCCGTTTCCCGACCACCCATCTCCGCACGACATTCGCCGGCACGGTCGAGTTGCCGGGGGTGGATCTCCGTGACCTGAAGCTGACGGTTGGAGAAGTCGCCGTCGATGAAGCGGTCCGCATGTCGGGGATTGGTCAACCCGGTGATTTTCCGGGCCCGCTCTACACCGCTATCCCGCCCGTCGAACTCGGCTGGCCGGTTCGTCGCCGCCTTTATGATTCGGGCGAGCAGCAGGGCGATGACGATGCATATGATCGGATGTCCCGCGTGGCCGAGACCGCGAACGATCGTCGTGAGTTCGAGCAGGCCATGTACGGCTACGTGTCGGAAAAGCTGGCCGATCGCTTCGGCACGAAGGGTGCGCCAATTTCTCTGACAACCGCATGCGCGTCCGGAGCCACTGCCATTCAACTTGGCGTCGAGGCGATCCGCCGCGGTGAGACCGAGGCAGCGCTGTGCGTCGGTACCGATTGTTCGGTCACGGCCGAAGAGATCATCCGCTTCTCACTGCTGTCGGCACTGTCTTCGGCCAAGGGCGACCCGGCCAAAGCGGCCAAGCCGTTTTCAAAGAACCGCGACGGCTTTGTCATTGCCGAGGGGTCGGCGGCGCTTGTGCTGGAGGACTACGACGCAGCGAAGGCCCGCGGTGCCGAGATTCTGGCAGTGATCCGCGGCGCAGCCGACAAGAATGATGACTTTCATCGCACCCGCTCAAAACCGGACGGTTCGGCCATCATCGGCGCTCTGGAGACGACCTTCGACGATGCGGCGATGCACCCGGACGAGATCGACTACATCAACGCCCATGGCACGGGCACGCCGGAGAATGACAAGATGGAGGCGTTTTCGCTGGACAAGGTCTTCGGCGAGCGGCTCAGTGGCGTGCCGATCAGCTCCAACAAGTCGATGATCGGCCACACGCTCACCTCATCGGGCGCGCTCGAGGCGGTGTTTTCCATCAAGACCATTCTCGCCGGGGTGATACCACCGACCATCAACTACAAGGTTCCGGACCCGACCATCGAACTCGACGTCGTCCCGAATCAGGCCCGGGACGCCGAAGTCTCGGTCGTACTGTCGAACTCTTTCGGTTTCGGCGGCCAGAACGCCTGCCTGATCATCGCGGCCGAGCCCGCCTAGCCAGATAAGGTCGACAATCGCGTGCGTGCGCTCCAGCTACTCGACAGCCGGCGGCTTGCCGCCGTCGATCTCCCCGACCCCCCGCCGCCGGGTCCGGGGGAGATCCAGGTCCGGATTGGCGCCGTTGCGCTCAACCA
>JAAEOR010000709.1 GCA_024222895.1 Hyphomicrobiales bacterium
CACGGGACGCGCCGACGATCAGGTCGTCGAAGCCGTCGCCGTTGACATCACCCGCCGAAGATACGCTAGAGCCGGCACTGTCGTCGCCCACATCGCCCTGGATGATGAAGCCCTCGGTCGCGGTGAGGCTGGTCAGGTCGATGACCTGACGGCCACCGACATCCGACCCGAAACCCGAACCCGACCCGAACACGACATAGGCCTCGCCGGCAGAGCCGCCGCCATCGTCGCCATCCGGCGCCCCGACGATCAGGTCGTCGAAACCGTCGCCATTGACATCGCCAGCCGAAGAAACGCTAGAGCCGGCCTCGTCGCCGGCCCGATCGAAGCCCTCATCGCCCTGGATGATGAAGCCCTCGGCCGCCGAGAGGGCGGTCAGGTCGATGACCTGACGGCCACCGACATCCGACCCGAAACCCGAACTGGACCCGAACACGACATAGGCCTCGTGATTGATCTCAGGCGCGGTTTTTGAAGCGCCAACTCTCGTTGCCGGTCTCGACGACGTCACAGTGGTGAGTGAGGCGATCGAGCAGCGCGGTGGTCATCTTGGCGTCGCCGAACACGCTCGGCCATTCTCCGAAGGCGAGGTTGGTGGTAACGATGACCGAGGTCCGCTCGTAGAGACGGCTGATCAGGTGGAAGAGCAGCTGGCCGCCGGTTTGGGCGAAGGGCAAGTATCCGAGTTCATCGAGAATCAGGAAGTCCAGCCGGCACAGAAGGTCGGCCATGCGTCCCTGGCGCTCGGCGCGCGCTTCGGCGTCGAGCTTGTTGACGAGATCGACGCCAATCGAGAGTGGCAGTAAGGAGCGGCACCCTTGGCGTACTCCAGGCCCGCGGCGTAGGCCTCCTTGATCTTGAGCATGTCCGCCTTGCGGCCCTTCCGCTGCTCCTTGACGATTATCCCGTGGTAGTGGGCCAGTCCGTTTAGGAGAAAGTCCCTCGGGCTGATCCCTGCTACGGCAATAGCAGCCTCGCGGTTGGCCTTGGCCTTATTGGGCGTGCCTTTTTGCCGCCCGCCTCGTCGTTCGCCCGGGTTTGATCCTCGTGGCATTGCCATTATTTGCTGTTTTGGCAGTCCCGGACCGACCTACCGACTGTGCAGTCGTCAATGAATCCTGCACTAGGAATATATTCAATGCAACTCGAACGCGGCCGCGGCTGACGACGAGATCGACAAACTGATTGCCGATTCCACTCTCGGCGCCGGTTGTGAGAAAGGTACCCTGCAAGGATCAGGCGGCAGGGCGCTCGGCATCGGGATTATCTGACGCGCCAACGATCGGTGTTTGCTGTGGTTGGTGCCCAAAGCGCTCCTTGTAGCAGGTCGCGAAGTATTGACTGGACGAGAAACCGCATTCAAAGGCGATTTCGGTAACGGAGGCATCTGCGGATCGCTCCATGAGACTGCGCCGAGCAGCTTCCAAGCGAAGCGTTTTAAGATAGCGTAGCGGAGACATATTGGTCAGCGTCAGGCAGTGCTGGGAAAACCGCGTGCGCGACAGATCGCACTGTGCTGCCATGCTGGCGAGGGTCCAGTCTGCGCCAAGCGAGTTCTGCAGGCGCTCCAGGAATATATGCACGGTGCGCTTCGAGCCGGTCATTTCTTCGTCGAGCGCCAGAGCCGCGGATTCCAACTGACCGAGACAGTTGTAGAGCAGACCCGAAATGGCCAGCCTCATGCGAGTTTCGTTCTCCGCTGGCGTGCCACCGGCGACGATATCGTAGATATCCCGGAAGCTCCTCGCCACGTCGCGCGATGCCGCCGTCGGCGATTGTTCGGCCTGCGAAACGAGCTGTGTCAAACGCCGTAAATCATCGCGACACCATGCAATCCAGTCCGGCCAGATCCAGGTGTCATGCGGGCGGCGGACGTCCGTGTCGATCAAGACCCATATCAGTTGACTTGCGGTCACGGACGGATCGCCCATTCCATGCATCTGCCACGGTCGCAACACGACGAACTGCCCCTCGGTCATTTCGTGGCGCTTGCCGTCAAGGACGAGCGGCAGGTTACCGCGGGCGAGATAGGCGATCTCCACACCTTCATTGGCATGTTCGCGCAGGCGCCACTCCTGGGCGGCAGCCGCGTCCCAACCGCCAACCGAGCAGACTTGCGGGAGTGCCCGACCGAGATCGTCGCCGGGGTAGCCGTGGCGGGCCCAGGCGTGGAAGGCGACCTTTCCTTCTTGCGAAGCTGCGACGATGTCGTGGCAGTTGCCGGCATAGCGAACCACGCCGAGCTCGTGAAAAATCGCGGGCCTGCTCACCGCCTTTTTCTTCCAGTCGGCGTCCATCGCCGTCGCTCCCCCATGTTCGATCTTTACCACTGCGAGGCGGCGCACGCTAATCCGGTGGCAATTGGCTATCCTACCACGTTCCGGATGCACCGGTCGATGCCGCTGCGAACAAGGCTAGACAGCAACAAGAGTAACAGAAACGGGAGAATTGCAAGGTGAAGATTGGCTTCCATACGGACGCGTTCAATTCGGCATACTGGTCGTTCGAAAAATGCCTACAGTGGGCGAATGCCAACGGGGTTCACTACATCGAGTGCGGTCTCATTGATGGCGTCAGCTGGATTCACGGGCTTGGCTACCAGCCGCATGTCGCGCTTTATGAGGATCCGGTTCTGTTGCGGAGAAAGATGGAAGGTTACGGCGTTCAGTTCAGCCAGGTGGATGCCGCCTACCCGCTGTCGGGTCTCGACGGACCGACGAGGGGCGTCCCGTATGTCTTGAAGTCGATCGCATGGGCCGCCCAAGCGGGGAGTCCCTTCGTCGACACGACCGATGGCATGGACAAACCCGAAGGCCTGACCGAGGAGCAGTCCATGGACCTCATGAAACGCAGTTACCAGCAAATCGTCGAGGTCGCGGAAGCCCATGAGATCGTGGTTAACATCGAGCCCCACGGATACTTCACAACACGGCCGGAATATATGGAGCGCATGCTAACCTTTGTGGACTCCCCTTGGCTCAACTTGAACATGGATATGGGTAACACTTACATCGCCGGGCAGGACCCAGTCGCGTTCCTGAAGAAGTTTTCCGGTCGCGTGGCTCATGTTCACGTAAAGGACGTGTCGGAGTCGCTGGCCGCTGCTGCCCGCGGGGACCAGACCGGCATCGCCGTCAGCCACTGCGCGCTCGGCGACGGCGCGAACGCGGACAACATCCGCGCGTGCCTGGCCATGCTCAGAGACAATGGATACGAGGGGGTCTTGAGCCTTGAATGCGAGGGGGCTGGCGGCGCAATGATCGAAAAGTCGCTCGGTTGGGTCACAGAACAGTGCGCGGATCTGGGAATTCCGCTCGACTAGATTGGTGCCGCGTGGGGCAATGGAAACGGCGGGCCGTGTCTGCAACAGCCGGCGCGTTTCTCGTTTGACGGAGCGGTCGTAGTCGGGCCGACGCCCGGCTATCTCTGGTCCGCCGCAAGTCTGTCTCCGACAACTTCGCGCAGAAATGGCAGGCTCTTCTTTGCTTGCTCGATGGTGCCGCATTCGACGGACAAAGTGATCTCGCGATCCAGCGGATCGAGAATTGTCAGAACCCGATCCCACTCGACCACGCCGTCACCGCAGGCGCAACCGACCGGCGTGCCGGTGACCTTGCCGCGATCCTTTTCGCTATGGGCGAAGTCGATATCTTTGGCGTGCACGTGGCGTACCTTGTCACGCACTTTCTCAAGGCCTTCATAAGGATCTTCGACCCCAGCGAGGTACGAGTTGCCGGTATCCCAGTTCACCTGGATCCAGGGCGATTCAACTAGGTTGACGATACGCAGAAGTCCTTCTGCCGTCTTGGTGTAGATCCCATGAGGTTCGATGCACACATAGACCTTGTGGCGTGCAGCGACGTGGCTGATTCGCTTGAGCGTGTAGGACATCGCCTGGTGGGCCTCGTCGTCGTCCATCCAGTCCGGCTTCAGCATCTCGTCGGTATTGACGAAACTCGCCCCGACGGCGTCCGCGAGCACAATCGCTCTGGTGAGTCGATCGACTGCAGCTTCCGGCTTCATCAGTGGGCTGTGGCCGCTCAGGCTCTTCACCGTGAGGCCGCTCATGTCGCAGATTTCCTTCATCAGGAGAGGGTCTTCTTCCATCGAAAAGGAATGGAAGTAACCGACCTCGCTGAGAAGGCCCCAGCCGGTGTGCACCATGGGTTCAATCTGCGTATAGCCGATCTTGGCGGAGACCTCGACGCCGGCCCGGAAATCAAGGTCCGCCGAGCGAACGAACTCCATATTCGCTGCGATACGATAGGTTGCCATAATACGTTCCTGTCAAAACAGAACTGGACGAGGCTTTTCGCCTCGCCCAAAATTCCGATGTGGTTACTCGCCGCCCCAGCGCTCTGGGTAGCCTGGCAGTTCTTCACAGCCGCACATGGCGTAATGCAACGGCGGCATGTTTTCGTTGATGAACTGATCCAGGTTGTCCGAAGTGATAGCCGGCTGCGGCAGATTCCACTCAGGACCAGGAATTGCTTCACCCTTCAGGATCCGAAGCGCGGCGATGATCGGCGTGCGCCACTGATAGGTGGGATAGGTCGGCGCAATCGCCTTCATACCCAGCTCACGCCACTTCAGCAGGTAGTCCTGCTGGTCCTCACCAGTCACGATCGGAACGTCCATGCCGGCATCCTCAAACGCTTCGATCGCGGCGACCGACGTGGCGCCGGCGTCCATCCAGACGGCGGCAAGTTCACCCTCGCGCTGCAAGTAGTCCTCGACGATCGACTTGGTCTTGGCTCGGTCGGCACCGGTGAATTCGGCACCGACGATGTTCAAACCAGCTTCTTCGAGGATTCGCTTGGCAGCCGAGTAGCGGGTCTCCAACACGTCCACGCCCGGAAGGACGCGCAGCATCAAGACCTTGCCGCCGGCGGCAGTGTTGTCGGCGATGTACTGGCCGGACTGGATGCCGAAGCCGTATCCGCCGACCGGCTTGATGAACGACACCGGGCACTGCGTGTTGACGCCACGGTCAAAGACGATAACCGGCAATTGGCCACAGGCCTTCTCGACGGCCGGCGTGAGCGCGGCTGTCGTGTTCGGCGAGACGATCAGCACGTCGCACTTGCCGCCGGCGAGCAGGTCATCGATATCGGCGATTTGCTTGTCGTCGGAGCCTTCGGCGTCGGTGACGATGAACTCGGCAATCGCGTCACCTTGCAGCTCGACCTCTGCCTGCATGGTGTTCCAGCCAACAACGCGCCACGGGTTGTTGACGCCGGCATTGGAGAAGCAGATTGTGGCCGGTCCGTCCTTCACGAAGGCGGACGTGTCGGCCATCACATCGCCGTAGTACTGTTCCCACGGCCTGTCGGCCGGTCCATTGGCGGTCGCATCAAGCATGGCATTCTGCTTGGCGAATTCTTCCGGGTCGTCGAAGTTCGGGCCTTCTGCCAGGCTCGGTGCGGCTCCAATCACGAGCGCAACGGCCGTACAAATCGTCAGGTGTTTCACGAGTTCCTCCTTTGAGACATACTTGCTGCGGTACATCGAAGCCGGCCAGCGCGGCCAACTAACGAATTTCAAGTGCCTGATCGCTTTCTCCGGTACATGGCGAGAGCGACGGCTGAGATCAGAATCAGTCCCTGCACGGCATCGCGGAATGGTTTCGGCAGGCCCAACATGTTGAGCAGCGTGAAGATCGCCTGCAGCGTCAGCGCACCGGCTATGGACGCTGGTACCGACCCCTTGCCGCCCAGCAACTGCGCGCCGCCGATCACGGCGGCGGTGATGGCCTGAAGTTCGAAGCCCGTGCCGACATCGGTCGAAACACCGGCAAAGCCGCCGAGCAGAATGCCAGCGACCACAGCCGAGACCGACGAAATGACGAAGGCCGAGATGCGAACCCGCTCAATCGGCACGCCGGCCAGGCGGGCGGCGTACGGATTGTCGCCGACGGCATGGACAAGGCGTCCATAGTTGGCGCGATGCATGAACCACCACAACGCGACTCCAACGACGATCATAACGATAACTGCCACCGGAAAGATCTTCACCAGCGGCAGGTCCTTGATCAACGTTCTGCCGAAGAACCGGAAGGTATCCGGCAGGTAGCCGCGCGGAGCTCCGCCGGACCACATAAGCGCTATACCGTTCAGCGTTATCATCATGCCGAGCGTGGCGATGATCGATGGAACCTTGAGATAGGAGACCACCACGCCGTTGATGACGCCCACCGCAACGCCGATCGAGAGCATCAGTAAGATGACCCACCATGTAGCGGCTGGATCACCGTTGGTGAGAATTGAACTGCCGATTACCGTCAGCGTAATCAGCGATCCGACAGACAGGTCGAAGCCACCCGAAACGAGAACAAAGACCTGGCCTGCGGCGAGAATGGCCAACGGTGCGGCGCGCTTCAAGAAGTTCATGTACCCGAACGGCGTCAGGAAGTTCGGAACCAGAATCGCGATCGCGATAATCAGAAGGATCAGGACAACGTAAACCGGATTAATGGGCGGGAGTCGCCACTTCATTCCGCGGGATTGACGGGCCGTGGACATCGTCATGCCACGATCCTTCTGGAACGCACTGCATAGAATGCAACCGCGGCGACGATGATGACGCCGCGCAGCACCTGCTTCGCGAATGCGTCGATGCCGGAAATGTTGAAGATGGAATCGATCAACGAAAAAATGAGGACGCCGGCCAGCGTGCCCCAAACTCCGCCTCGACCGCCGGCCAGCAGGGTTCCGCCAATCACGACAACGGCGATCGACTCAAGGTCGTAAACGCCGTCGCGACCGATCCAGGGCGCCCCGGAGCGCAGACGACTCGCCAGATAGAGCCCCGCGATCGAAGCACACAAGCTGCAGATCACATGCGCGAGGACAATGATGCGCGAGGTCTTGATACCGGCCAGACGCGCCGCATCTCGGTTGCCACCGACGGAGTACACGTCGGATCCGAATCCGGTGAACCGCAGGACCGCCCACGCCACGACCGTGAGCAGCGCCAGAAAAAGCATGCTGATCGGCACACCGGCGACATTTCCGTAGGCAAAGGTCTGGAACTCGCTCGGGACGGATCCGGCGAAGTTCGTGAACGAGGCCGACAGCAAGCCCTGCAGGATCAACGCCATGCCAAGCGTGGCAATCAGCGGGTTGACCTCCAGGCGCGTGATAATCAGTCCGTTCAGAAGGCCAACGATGGCGCCGACCACCAAGACAACCAGTGCCGCCGGAATCATCATGGCCGGCTCCCCGTTCATGATGGCAGAGGCGAGGACGGCGGCGACCGAGATCAGGTTCGCTACGCTCAGATCAATTGATGCGACGAGTATCGCGAAGGTTTGTCCGATTGCGGTGATGCCGAGGGCGATCGATCGACCGAGGATGCTGAAGAGGTTGGACGGCGCAAGGAGTTGCGGCTGGCTGGTAGCGAGCGCCACCACGACAAAGGCCGCGAGCGCGAAGCCCAGGAGTAGGGCCGACGCGTACCGTTCTATACTTCGCGCGCCCCGGCGTTCGCGCGCCGGCATCAGGCCACCTCCTGCACGACGGTACCGAACGTGGCGGCGTGAATCACATCGGCTTCACTGGCGCCGCGCGGCAATTCGACGGCGATCGCGCCCTCGCGCATGACAACGATGCGGTCGGAAACACCGATGACCTCGGGCAAGTCGGAAGAGATCATCATGATGGCCGCGCCTCGCCTGGCCAGCTGACGCATGAGGTCGTAGATGCTGGCCTTGGTGTTGACGTCGATTCCACGGGTAGGCTCGACGAAGATCAGGACATCCGGCGAAAGCGAAAGCCACCGGGCGACAATGCACTTTTGCTGGTTGCCGCCTGAAAGGAAGCGCGCTTCCTGATCGAAGCTCGCCGCGCGCACGTCGAGTTGTCGGAAGAGATCGGCCATCTTGTCGGTGTCGGAGTACCGGTTCCGCCGGTGATCCGCTACAAAGCTCGAGAAGGCACGGCTGGCGATCATGCCGTTGTCGGTCACCGACTGCATGAGGAGCAGGCCTTCGGCCTTGCGGTCACCGGGGAGCATGACGATACCAGCGCTTGCGGCATCGCGCGGATGGTTGACCGGCATCTCGGCGCCCTTTAGGCGCATCTCGCCTTCGGTGAACGGTTCTGCACCGAAGAGTGCCTTGGCGAGCGCGGCGCGGCCGGCCCCTTGCAAGCCCGCAATGCCGACGATTTCTCCACCTTTCAGATCGAGGTCGATGCTCTTCAGAACACTGTTCGCACCGTTGCGCACGCTCAGAACCGGCGCACCGATCTCATCCGGCGCAGCGGCGGCAGGATAGAAGTCGCCGATATCGCGCCCGACCATGTCGTGGATGATGACATCGGGATCCGGAACGCTTTCGTGATGAGCAGCGACCTTTCCGTCTTTCAGGATCGTGACGCGGTTGGCCAGCCGAGAAATCTCCCGCAGACGATGGGTGATGTAGACGATCGCACGGGCCTGGGAGCGAAGTTTGTCCACGAGAGCGAACAGGACCTCCGATTCCTGTTCGTTGAGGGCTGCCGTCGGCTCGTCCATGACGACAATTCGGGCATCGAACGCGATCGCCTTGGCGATCTCGACCATCTGCTGCTGAGACACATTGAGCCCGTCGACCACATCGTCAGGATCGATGCCATGGGAATCGCCGAACAAGCGGAGGATTTTGGCGGTCTCATCGTTCATTCGGGTGCTATCGACCAAACATCGCCGCCGCGGCTCGTGGCCGAGGAAGATGTTCTGCGCGACGGTGCGGTAAGGCAGGAGGGCGAATTCCTGGTAGATGACGCTGATGCCGGCATTGAGCGCTTTAACGGGATGGGGGAACGTCACCTGTTTGCCGTTAATCTCAAGTGTGCCGCTGTCGGGCTGATAGGCGCCGGAAAGGATCTTGATGAGCGTTGACTTGCCGGCGCCATTCTCGCCGGCCAGCGCGTGCACCTCACCTGCGTTGCAGCGAAAGCTGACGCCGTCGAGCGCCACCACGCCGGGAAACGCTTTCATGATGTTCTTCATTTCAAGGGTCGGGCCGTCAGAATCCATCTGTGGCTCCGGCTTCACGATTGATCGCGGGCGAGTGGGTGTGGAGAAAGGACCTTGCGGAAATGTCGCAGCAAATCCTGCACGCGCGATATGCGATGGGAAGGTGTCGCTGGGGGCGTGTCCATTGGTGCCAGGTTTCGCCTGTTATCAAGGAGTTAAATCGAGCGCGCCGCGTCACCCGACACTCGCCGAAAACCTAGAATCGGTTGCCACGTTGGTCGTCCATATGATCTCAGTGGTAAAATTCGAAAATGTCGGGCGTCTGCGCCATTGGGACAGATTGGGGTAGTTTGAACAAGAGAGAGTTTCTGGCTCATCGTGATCCGAGAGGGATTGATGTGAGACGGATAACACATCGCCGGAAGGAGCCGGCTGAGTACGTCGTGAAGGACATCATACATCCGGCGGGCGTCCGGGCCCGCGGCGTAGGCCTCCTTGAGAAGTGCGCCGGCCCTAGTCAAGGGGGGAGATCGGCTGCTCTGGCGCTCTGGCGGAGGCGGGCGCATGCAAGATGATGGCCCATACGCCGAATGACGAGCGTCTCGACCGGGCTCGCAGGTCAGACGCTCGGAACCAAGGAGGTCGATGGCGGAATTTTGGTTCGTGAGCCTTTGAACTGTGATCTCGGATACATCGATCTGGAGCAAGGAACCTTGCAAACGATCGACAACCCGGACGGTGACAAAGCTACCGTCGCTCGCCATCGGCGGCCCGCACTCGCCCTTCCGATCCGCCGCAGCTCGATCGCCGTTGTCGAAGCCAGAAGATCCAATACGGCGCCGTAACCGCCACGAACAG
>JAAEOR010000710.1 GCA_024222895.1 Hyphomicrobiales bacterium
AGAACCCATTGAAGCCGGACGGGCGGGGACTTCCGACCCCGTGAGCGGTCCGGCGAGCAAGCCTGCCATGGCGAGGGAAACCGAACCGATGGTGGACGCCTCGGTAGAGATTAGACCTCGCCAACTCGGAAGTGGGCGGGAGGGCCTTCGGGCTCGTGGAGCGTTGGTCCGTGCTGGAGTCACACGGACTGGAGGCTTGCGGCGTGCCGCGCGCCAGTCCCGGCGTGTGCTTGCGTGGCACCGGGGCCGGAGTCCACACGGGGTAAAGTCGGCGCCTAAAGCGGGCCAGAGATCAGAAGCGGAACCCAAGAACCTTGTCTGTTCTTCCGTCGCCTTGCAGCGGCGGATGGCTGAAGCGACCAGCGACCGCGCAGACGAGGGGCGGAGCCTTCGTAGTAGTCCGAGGGCGGGAAAGCCGTCCACATGGCGAAGGGAGGCAGTGGATACAGCTTGCAGGCAGGAGGCGGGCTCATGCCCGGCGCGGTGAATACCGCGTTTGTCCTCGACATGCAGCGCAAGCTGTATCGGTGGAGCAGCAGCGAGCCTGACAAGGTCTTCGCTGATCTGTTCAATCTCGTATGTGACCGTCGAACCCTGAATGATGCCTGGCAAAAGCTGATCCGCAATCGCGGCAGCCG
>JAAEOR010000711.1 GCA_024222895.1 Hyphomicrobiales bacterium
ATCCCCGATCGAGTCGGGGACAGGCTCTCCCCCACAAAGAAAGTGGGGGAGGATGGGCGTATCTTTCCACGCTTCAGCGCGACGATCCAACGGCACTCGACGCCTGTTTTTCGGCTGGCTTGATCGGGGGATGCCCCAACGAGGCGCGGCCATCATATAACGCAGAACATGCTTCTACCTAAAGGCGGAACGCCCTAATACCCTTGGCATAAAGTCAGCTGGGCTGGCTGGTCGACAGGCCGGCCGCTATCTCCTCATCCAAAATGCCGGTGATGATACGCTCGACGCCCTCGACGCTGGTCTCCTTCGGGTCGATGTCGTCGGCAACGACTTCACCACGGCGAAGCACGACGATGCGGTCGACCACCTGGAAGACATGATGGATGTTGTGGGCGATGAAGATGCAAGAGTGGCCGGAATCGCGTGCATTGCGAACGAAGCGGAGCACGCCCTGCGTTTCGGCGACCCCCAGATTGTTGGTCGGCTCGTCCAGTATGATCAGCTCGCTGTCGAAATGCATCGCCCGAGCGATGGCGACCGCTTGGCGCTCGCCGCCGGACAGCGAACCGATCGGTGTCGTCGCCGGTATGTTCTTGGTGATGCCGACCTCCTCGAGCAACTCGCGTGCCACCCGATTCATCAGCTGCTGATCGAGCCGGTTGAGAAAGCGCGCGCCGGTTACCGGTTCGCGGCCGAGGAAAAGGTTTCGCGCGATCGAGAGCTCGGTGACCAGTGCGGAATCCTGATAGATCGTCTCAATACCGAGGTCTATGGCGTCGGTGGTGTTGGTGATATTGACCTTCTTCCCGTTCATGTAGATGTCGCCGCCCGAGGCCGGCACGGCACCGGAGAGGATCTTGATCAGCGTCGACTTGCCGGCGCCGTTGTCCCCCAGCAGGCCGACAATCTCCTTGCGCCGCACCGAGAAATCAACGGCGCGCAGAGCCTGGACGCGCCCGTAGGATTTGGAGACACCCTCCATCCGGATCAGATCGTCTGCCATGATCAGCCTCCCGCGTGGCGTCGCCGGTCAAGACCGGAATGGAGAGCCATCATGCCCAGGATGATTGCACCGATGAAGATGTTGTAGGCAAGCCCGGGCACACCGATGAGCACGATGCCGTTGCGCATGATTCTCAAGATAAAGACGCCGATCACTGTCCCGATGATCGTGCCGCGGCCGCCCATCAGCGCCGTGCCGCCGATCACGACCATCGCGATGACCTCCAGCTCGTATTTGTCGCCGCTGTTGGGATTTGCCGCCGACGTTCGGATCGAGCTGATGATCCCCGCAAAAGCCGACATCATCGAAGTCAACATGAAAAGGGCAACCTTGGTGCGACGCACGTTGACGCCACGGGCAAGTGCGGCACCTGGATTGCCGCCGGCGGCCTGAATCCAGTTTCCCGCCTTCGTCTGGGTGAGAACGTAGCCAAGGATCACCGCCGCCAGAATAAACCAGAACAACGACATGTAGATCCGGAACGGTCCAATGAAGAAGTCACCGACAAGGAGTTCCGCCAGCCAATGTCCCTCGGCATTCCAGGTTCGTTGAGGAAAGCCGCTGGTGACGAACAGGGCGGTGCCCCTCACGACCAGGAGCATACCTAACGTCACGAGGAACGAGGGTATTCTCAGACGTGTGACAAACAGACCGCTGGTCCAGCCGATTCCCGCTGCAACCGCCAGGGTCACCACGAAAGCGACCTCAAGCGGAATTGATACGCCCATGAATCCTTCGTTGAACAGGGTCCACATCAGCACAGCCGAGAAGCCGAATACCGCGCCGACCGAAAGGTCGAACTCGCCCGATGTCATGAGCAGCGTCATGGCAAGCGCGATGAGGCCAAGTTCGACCGTAAACACCAGTGTGTTGCTGATGTTTCCGGGCGACAGGAACGCCGGATTGATCGACCAGAAGACAATGATCTCCGCGATGAGCAGGACCAGAGGGCCGAGTTCGGGTTTGGCGATCAGTTTCTGAAGAAGCGAGTCATCGTGCACGACGTTACGACCTTGTCTGCTTGTGAGGCACCGTAGCCGCGCGCATAACCGGCGGCGGCCTTTCTCGACATGAAAAGTGTGGGGGCCTCAAAAAGGGAGGGCTCGCGGCGGCACTCCGGTCGCGAGCCCCTTTGTCGTTCCTGGCCTAGTTGCCAGATAGAATGCCGTCGTAGAGCTCGGCGTTGCCCTTCTCGTATAACGTGCCGACAAGCACATCAAATCCTGGCGGGATGCCGGAGGCTGCCATAGCTGCCATCGACAGACCAACATAGCTCGTCGCGTGCGGATCCTGCCACATTGCGGCATTGACATAGCCCTCGAGCACTTCCTGGGTGGTGTCGAGAGAGTTGCCCCATCCGACGACCGGAATCTCACCCGGTGCGATGCCAACCTGGTCGAAGACGCGCTTGATGCTACCGGTGACCAGATCGCCGAGGCCGATGATCGCGTCAACCTTGTCGCGGTTGGCGGTCATGTAGTCCGACATGCGGGTGATCACTTCAGCCTGATCGAGGGTTGCTTCGGTCACTTCCCAGGTGATCCCGAGCGGCTCGAACACGGTCGCGATGCCTTGTTCCTCCTGAACGCCATAGGTGGCGCCGGGAATCTCAACCGGCATCCAGACGAAGTCACCTTCCTTCACGTGACCATTGTCGACCAGATACTGTGCCCAGTCGCGGCCGGCCGTGACCAGGTCCATACCCACATAGGCGTTGAAGTCGACCGTGGGATCCGGCGTGTTGATATTGACGACCGGGATGCCTGCGGCTCGGGCTTCCGCGACCACCTCGACCAGGCTTCCCGGATCCGGGCTGGACGAGACGATTGCATCGGCGCCGGCCGCGATCGCGGCGCGGATCGCTTCCTGATGCGAAGGGACGTCACCGCTGTGGAAGGAGGTGTTGACCGTGTGGCCGGTATCTTCCGCCCACTGGTTCGCGCCCTGCAGGAAATATGTCCACACCGGGTCCGCAGGACCGCCGTGGGAAACCCAATAGAATGTTTTGGCTACCGCCGGCGCTCCCAGTGGTAGTGCGACCGCGAAAGCCGCGGCAGCCGCTATTTTGGTCAGCCTCTTGAACATGCTGACATCCTCCCTTGCTGTTGCTCGTCACGTCCGCAAGTCGAGACAGGCGGACATGTGGCAAGAGTGTGGCCCGGATGGCACCTCCCCGCAAGGGTCCCAACCCGAATGCCTCGCGAGGGCATGCGAGTTGTGGCCGGGGCGCGGCGGCCAGTCGTCGTCCAGGCCGCCTGTTTGGACCAGCCTTGTCAACGCTTCGGACACAGCGTCGAGCGTATCATGGTTTGGGCGGACGCCGAGCATTCCCTCCGTCTTGGCCATGCTGCAATTGGGGCTGTGGGCAGGGAAGGCGTCGCCCATGGAAGTGCCTGATGAGGCGATTGCGGCCATAAACAGCCCTGCGACATCATCAGCATGAACGTGGTGCACGGTTTCGAGCCCGAGATACGGGATGAGCACTTCGTCGCCGCGGGAAAGCCGGTCGCAGCTGCGATTCTGTCACGTCGAGGTCGCATCGATGGTCGCGACCGCAGTATTGATGCGTTTCGTTGACCAGGGGCGTGGCGGGAACAGTGGCCGGCGCCTATATTACCCAGCGTTCGGGTGGATCACGGGAGCGGACACGGAATGAGCGAGCGAGCGCCGGGGAGCGACGTCCTCGATACTGCCGGGAAATGGAGCGAACAAGGACGCGATGTCGCTATCGCCACGGTTGTCGAGACCTGGGGATCCGCGCCGCGACCGGTAGGAAGCCACCTTGTCATTGACGGCGAAGGGCGGTTCGAAGGTTCGGTTTCGGGCGGCTGCGTCGAAGGTGCGGTCGTGGCCGAGGCAGCCGATGTGATTGCCGACGGGCGTGCACGCCTGCTGTCCTTCGGGGTGGCCGACGAGACTGCCTGGGAAGTCGGGCTGTCCTGCGGCGGTCGGATCCGCGTCTACATCGAAAGAGTGGACTAGTGGTCCGACTCCGACATTTGCTACCCTCCTGCCGCACGCTCCCAAGCAAATGTCGGGGTCATCAGGACCACTAGCAAATATTTGATTCTAGTGGAGCTTTTGAATTTGATATTTGAACAACAGCCTTGCAGCGAGCGGGACTCAAATGTCAAATTCGCTCCACTAGCCGCAATGGCGCGGCTCGGCTTGGTAATACTTGGCCACACCTGATGAAAGCAGACACGCTTCGCCGTCTCAATCGCACCCGCGCCGCTCGTGAGGCGGCAGTGCTGATCACGGAAGTGGGGAGTGGGGCGGAGCGGCTCGTACTCGAAAGTGACGGCTATAGCGACGATCCGCTTCGCGACGAGATCGAAGCCCGGCTGGCGTCCGGAGCGTCGGGCATGATTGCCACGGACGAGGGCGAGGTCTTCCTGACGGTCAGTCTTCCGCCGCCGCGTTTGATCGTCATAGGTGCCGTCCACATCTCCCAGGCACTGGCACCGATGGCCGGTCTCGCCGGCTTTGACATGACAATCGTCGACCCGCGTACGGCGTTTGCCACCTCCGAACGCTTTCCGGACGTGCGGCTGATCGCCGAGTGGCCGGACACGGCGATCGCCGGAATTGGACTCGATCGGTTCACGGCGCTGGCGGCGCTGACCCACGACCCGAAGATAGACGATGGTGCGATTATCGCCGCGCTCCAAGCCGAATGCTTCTATGTCGGCGCCCTCGGCAGTCGCAAAACTCACGCGCGGCGATTGGAACGCCTGCGCGCTGCCAGCGTCGCGGACGCCGCGCTCGCGCGGATCCGAGCGCCGATTGGGCTGGACATCGGCGCCCGGTCACCGGCCGAGATCGCCGTCGCCATTCTGGCCCAGGTTATCGAATCACTACGCCACCGCAGCGTTGTGGCGGCTGCGGGTCAATGAAGTTCGGTCCGGTTCCTGTCAGCGAGGCTGAGAACGGCATTCTTGCCCATTCGGTTCGACTTGGCGACGGCGTATTGCGCAAGGGCACTGTTCTGTCGATCGGAGATATATCCCGGCTGACTGAAGCCGGAATCGACAAAGTGACGGTTGCGCGGCTTGAAGCGGGCGATGTTGCTGAAGATCGCGCGGCGGAGCGTTTGGCTTCGACGCTCGCAGGTGACGGACTAGGCCACGCGAATCCGTTCACCGGTCGCTCAAACATTCATGCAGAAGCTGCGGGGCTGTTGATCATTGACGGGGCGGCGATCAATATTTGCAATCGCATTGATCCAGCAATCACGGTTGCGACGGTGCCGGCCTTTAGCGTCGTTGCGCCTGGTCAGATGGCGGCCACTGTCAAGGTCATCCCGTTCTCTGTCGCGGAAACCGAACTCCATGCGGCCATCGAGGCGGGGCAGGGCGCCCTTCAGGTCGCTCCTTTCCGGCCGTTCAAGGTGGGCCTCGTTGCAACGGTCCTTCCGACGCTCAAATCGTCGGTCATGGACAAGACGCGCCGACTGCTTGCAGAGCGGCTATCGCGGGCCGGCGCCAGAATCCTCACCGAGAAGCGCGTAACGCACCAGGCCGGTGCTGTTGCGACCGGGATAAGGTCGACGATTGACGCAGGGGCCGATCTGGTCGTGGTGTTCGGCGCGTCCGCCACCTCCGATCTCCTGGATGTGGTTCCGGCCGGTCTGGTTGACGCTGGCGGGAAGATCATCCGTTTCGGCATGCCAGTGGATCCTGGCAATCTGCTTGTGTTTGGCTCATTGGGTGAAATACCGGTGGTCGGCGCCCCGGGCTGCGCGCGAAGTCCGAAGGAGAACGGCTTCGACTGGATCCTGAACAGGTTGCTCGCCGGTGTCGAGGTAACCCCGGATGACATTACCGGCCTGGGCGTCGGCGGGCTGCTGACAGAGATCGTTTCGCGTCCGCAACCCCGTGCAGCACGCGATGCGCGGGCAACAACGGTTCGAACACCTCGCGTTGGAGCGATCGTTTTGGCCGCAGGACAGGCGCGGCGAATGGGTGGGCCGAACAAACTCACAGCCACCGTCGATGGGAGCCCGCTTGTCAGGATCGCAACGCAGGCGGCCATCGGCAGCGTCGCAAAATCGGTTGTGGTGGTGACCGGACACAGAGCCGACGAAACAGTGCGGGCGGTCGACGACCTCGATGTTCGTTTCGCCCATAACCCCGACTATGCCAACGGCCTGTCGTCGTCATTGAAGTGCGGGATCGCGGCTCTGCCGCCAGGACTTGATGCCGCGGTCGTCCTCCTGGCCGATATGCCCCGCATCGATGCCGCGACGATCGACCGACTGATCAAATCTTTCGATCCCGCCGGAGGCGGGCTGATCGTGGTTCCCACGTGTCAGGGCAAGCGTGGCAATCCGGTTCTCTGGTCGCGTCGTCTGTTCCCCGAGCTTCTCGCAGTTGAGGGCGACGTTGGCGGCCGTCACCTGATCGGTCTCCATGCCGATGCGGTCGTCGAGGTGGAGATCGGCCCGGCCGCCTCGATTGATGTCGACACACCGGCCGATCTCGCCGCCGCCGGGGGGCGAGCAATCTGACGGACCTCCGCAAGCGACTATCAGCACTCGCGGGCGGTGGCTGCTAATTATCTGATTCGGCATAGCTTTCTTCGGCGTTTTCGATTGCAATACACCTTCACACGGGGGAACCTTGGTTCCCGTGTCGTCAGCCTTGAGGGCCGACGTTGTGCGAGAAGAAGGAATGATGCCATGCCTGGAATTGGGTCGCCGGACAGGACGGATGCCTTTGGCTTGATCACAGCGCAGATTCTCTACGGGATGCCCGACCACCCGTCCGTCCTCCAGACATTCGTGTGGCAGACCTACGACCTTGCCCCCGAGTTCCCTGAACTTCGTCGTTTTCTCGATTTCTGGGAACGGGAGCTTGACGGCCCGCTGCATTCGGTCACGGTGGCGCATAAGAAGCTTATCCGGTCGGGCGAGTTTCGGCCGGTCACGACACAACTGACCCTGCACTGAGCGGGTGCGATTGGGGGGCGGATGCGCCGGATGGTGCTCGAGTTCGAAGGCGCAACGCTGACGCTCGACCTGCGTGAGACTCCCACCGCGGATGCAATCTGGCAGGCATTGCCCTTCACAGGGTCGGCGATGACCTGGGGCGAGGAGGTCTATTTCGGTGTTCCCGTCTCTTCGGAGCGCGAACCGGACGCCAAGGCGGTGGTCGAAGTCGGAGAAATAGCCTACTGGCCCGATGGCGACGCCATCGCCATCGGATTCGGTCGAACACCGATCAGTACGGCCGACGAGATACGTCTCGCCAGCCCGTGCAACATCTGGGCAACGACCACCGACAATGTCCGCGACCTGATGTCGGTCCAGGCTGGTACGGCGGTGAACGCTTTCAAGAAGGCGTGATACGAAGGGTATGAGTCAGTCGTAGCTGCGTTTCGGCTGCCAGTCGGGAGCGCGACCCTCGGGCGTGAAGTCGAGCATTCCCCAGACCGGCCAGACGGTGTCCACGTGGCGTGGATGCTGGCCCGGATCGGACGGCGCGAAGAGCATCTCGGCATTATAGAAATGGCGGGTGACCCCGTCACGCCGGGTGAAGACGTTGATGGCGGGCATCTGGTAGCCTTGCGGCGCCTGACCGCCGTAGTCGATGTTGTAGGTGTTGTTGGCCGACGAGAGCAGGCGCAAATGAGTCCATCCCCGATCGCCGGCGTAGGCGGTGATGCGTTCGATCGGCGACTTGGCGACAACCACGAAACTGATCGGCTGGTTGACATGCGGTGAGGCGCCGTCGAGCGAATCGAGGACGGCCGTGCAGCTGGGGCAGGCGACATCCATCTCGGAACTGTACATGAAGTTGTAGATCGCCAGCGTCTGTTTGCCACCAAACAACTCGGAGAGTTTGACCGGTTTCCCACTGCCGTCCGCAGCCTGCTCGTCGAATGTGTAGTCCTCGGCGACGACCCCGCCCGGGGGAAGGTCCCGCCGGAGAGCTGCAACCCGTTCGATCTGGCGCCGCAAATCGATCTCGGCGCGCAGCAGGTCGTCCCGCGCGGCTCGATATTGGCGCGTCTCGTTGGGCAGGCGAAACTCATGCAGGCTTGTTTCGGCAGCGGTGCTCATCTTTCAGGCTCCCGGTACGGTTGGTTCAGCTCTGCCCAGAATAGCGCCGACTTCTGTATTTTACAATACGGTTAAATACGGATTCGGTTCCCGACGGCCACATATCTTGGATGCTCTGACGATCACCAGCCGGCAGCCAACGTACGCCGCTGGATTACCACAACGAGTGCCGAAGTGCGGGTTTCTCACAAAGACGTGGATGGCCGTGACAAGCACGGCCATGACGGCAGGCGGTCGTGAAGCGATATCAGGGGCCCGAACGTCCGCGTATCCAGTGAGATCAGAGGGACGCGGCCGAGCCGAACACGTACTCCAGACGTCATAGCCGTGCTTGTCACGGCTATCCACGAATCGTAGTCGGCTATGGCGCTGCCTGATGCTGGGACATGCGGCGCACCGATTTGTTGATGACAATTGCGACTTGCATGGTTTCGTCGCCGCCGCCGTAGCGCGCGCCTCGGACGGGGGCTGCGCCAAGGTAATCGAGACCGACGGCAACGCGAACATAGGCCTCGGTCGCCGAGATACCGTTGGCAGGGTCAAAGGCAACCCAACCCAGATCGTCGACCAGGGCCTCGGCCCAGGCATGGCCTGCTTCCTGGTCATCCGGTTTGTCTTCGTGGAACAGGTAGCCACTGACATAACGCGCCGGAATGCCGAGATGGCGAACGGCTGCGAGGAATATGTGCGTAAAGTCCTGGCACACGCCACGCCCCAGCGTGAGAGCCTCTGCGGCTGTTGTTCCAGAATCCGTTTGTTCCACCCTGAATTCCAGACGATCGCGGAGGCTGTTCATCACGGTGTGGAGAATATCGACCTGGTTTGCACCTGCCGTCGAGCGCGCTTCGTCCGCGAGGCCGCGGATTGCGGCATTCGGCTTGGTGAGGGCAGTATCCCGAAGAAATACGACAGCCGGCAACCGCTCAACCTGGCCCTGGATCACCCCGTTGGTATCCTGTGTCTCGACCTCGCCTTCCGCCACAATATCAAGACCCTCGAGAGGTCCATCGACCGTGAATGTGTGGATGATATCGCCGAACGCGTCGACGGACGCGTCCAGGCGGCAGTCCTGATCGACATCGATCCGCCAGTTGACGACAAACTGGCCGTCATGGCCGCGCGGCGTGAGCCGGAGTATCTGGATCGCCCGATTGGCCGGTACCGCGTAGCGATAGCTGGTCTGGTGACGGATTCTGAGGCGCATTGTCCTGGCTCAGGTGAGGTACTGGTCGGTAACGGTCAAACCGAGACGGGCGTTCTCGTCGATGAACTCGGTGAGAAACTCGTGCAACCCCGTGTCCTGGAAAATCTCTGCGATCTCGGTGTTCTGCAACCGTGTGCGGATCGAGCGCACGGCGCGCTGTGCCGGCCCTTGGCGCCCGTAAGCGAGCGATAGCTCGTCGAGAAGGGTTGTGAGGTTTTCGTAGCAACTGGCCAGCGAGCGCGGCATCTGATCGTTGAGAACCAGCAGATCGGCGATCAGCCAGGGTTTGAGGCTGTCGTGATAGACCCAGCGATACGCTGTCAGTGCCGAGACCGACCGCAGGATTGACGACCATTGGAAATAGTCGAGGCCGCCGCCGACGCGCGCCTCGTGCGGCAGCAGAACATGATACTTGACGTCGAGGATGCGCGCGGTGTTGTCGGCGCGCTCCAGGTAGAAGCCGATCAGCAAGAACCAGTAGGCGTCATGGCGTAACATGGTGCGATAGGCCGAGCCGTCAAAACGAAGACAGACTTCTTTCACCCGGCTGAGAAACTCGTTGAGCGTCTGGCGGTCCATCCGCGAACGGTCGTAGCGCTTGATTTCCAGCCATGCTTCGTTGATCGTCTCCCACATTTCCGAGGTGAGGGCGGTGCGAACGGATCGGGCATTGCTCCGGGCGATGCCAAGGCAGTTCTTGATGCTCGACGGGTTGCTGCCGTCAAAGGCGAGGAAATCGACCACGGCATCACGTTCAAGCGGCGCCTTCCGTTCGGCGAATGCGTCTAGCGCACCGGCCGCGGCCAAAGCGGGCTCCCACTCGCTGGACTCGCCTGCCAGCGAATCCGGTACCGTCGCGAGGCGGTTGGCCGCGTCGATAATTCGGGCGATGTTGTCGGCCCGTTCGACATAGCGACCGAGCCAGAACAGCGTGTCGGCGGTTCGGCTCAGCATGCCGGATTGTGTGGTTGCATGGCGGGTGTCATTCTTCGAGCACCCAGGTGTCTTTGGTTCCGCCGCCCTGGCTTGAATTCACCACCAGCGATCCTTGCTTCAGCGCCACACGGGTCAGCCCGCCCGGCACGATACGGATCTGATCGGTTCCGGTCAGGACGAACGGCCGGAGGTCGACATGGCGTGGCGCGATCCCCGCCTCGACGCAGGTCGGGCACGTCGACAACGCCAGCGTCGGTTGGGCGATGAAATTGTCGGGGTCGTTGTTGATTTTGGCGGCGAACAGTTCGCGTGTCCCGGCGTCGGCGGCCGGGCCGATCATCATGCCATAGCCGCCCGAACCGGCGACCTCCTTGACGACCAGGTCCGACAGGTTGTCGAGCACATACGCACGGGCTTCAGCCTCCCGACACCGCCAGGTCGGCACATTCTTGAGGATCGGTTCGGCATCCAGGTAGAACCGGATGATCTCGGGCGTATACGAATAGACCGCCTTGTCGTCGGCGACTCCGGTGCCGACGGCGTTGGCAAGCGTCACATTACCGGCGCGGTAGGCAATCATCAGTCCGGGCACGCCAAGCGCCGAATCCGGGCGGAAGGTCAGCGGATCGAGAAAGTCATCGTCGAGGCGGCGATAAAGGACGTCGACGCGCCGCGGACCCTCGGTGGTCCTCATGAAGACGACACTGTCGCGAACCAGCAGGTCGGTGCCTTCGACGAGGTCGATACCCAGTTTGTCGGCCAGGAACGAGTGTTCGTAATAGGCACTGTTCAGCGATCCAGGTGTCAGCAACGCGACGGTCGGCTCGCCGGGAGCTGATTTGGGGGCGCAGGAAACCAGTGTGGCCAGCAGCTCTTCCGGGTAGGTCTCGACCGGATCGACCCTGTGTTCGGCAAAAAGATCGGGAAAGACACGCATCATGACTTCCCGGTTCTCCAGCATGTAAGACACCCCGGAAGGCGTCCGCACATTGTCCTCAAGCACAAAGAAGTCGCTCGGTCCTGTGCGGACCAGATCGATTCCGGCGATCTGGACGTACACGTCGTTCGTGAGGGGGATACCGGCCATTTCCGGCCGGTAGTACGGATTGCGGTACACAAGTGCCTCCGGGACCACGCCGGCCCGGAGGATTTCGCCGCGATTGTAGATATCGGCCAGGAACATGTTGAGCGCGGTGACGCGCTGTTCCAATCCGGCCGACAGACCCTGCCACTCCGATTTGGTGATGATGCGCGGAACAATGTCGAAGGGGATGATCCGCTCTTCGGCCTGTTCGTCGTCGTAGACCGCAAAGGTGATGCCGATTCGCCGAAACAACAGCTCGGCCTCGGCGCGACGCTGGGTCAACGATTCGGGTGAGACGGAATCGAGCCAGCGCTTGACCGCCGCGTACCCCTCGCGGCAACCACCGTCGGACAGGGACATCTCGTCGAATGCGACTGTCATACGCCCTCATCGGCCAGGGTTCGCTCGCGCGTGCTCCGTCATCCTAACCCGCTCGATGGTCTGGTGCACAAGTCCCGGTATTGCGCGGCGGGCTATTGGGGCTGGAGTAGAGAATTGTGCGCCGCCGGATTTGCGACTAAGCAGAGTGCGGAACGGCGTTGCATCGCCCGCCTCGGCTGCGACCATGACCGCTCGCGCAAAGTGCAAGATCCCGTTCCTTTCGATCCTCGGCGGGCTCGCCGCGCACTACCCGATAGTCTCTAATCAAGGTTTGACGCATGAACGACCACTCCGCCATCGCCTGGGGCATTATCGGCCCGGGTTCCATAGCAAAGCAGTTTGCGGCGGCCATACCGTCCTCGGAGACAGGCCGGCTGGCCGCCATCGCAACCCGCGATCCGAGCCGGGCCGGATTGGCGGAAGGCTTTCCCGGTGCGCGCATTGTCGACGGCTACGAAGCGATTCTCGCCGATCCGGACGTTGAGGCTCTCTACATCGCGACGCCGCACTCATCTCATGCCCAATGGGCAATCCGTGCCGCCGAAGCCGGCAAACACGTGCTGTGCGAGAAACCGATGGGGGTGTCGGCGGCTGAAGCGGAGGCGATGATCAACGCGGCCGACAAGGCCGGGACCTTCCTGGCCGAGGCTTTCATGAATCGCGTTCATCCCTTGACCCACCGACTGGTCGAACTGCTGCACAACGGCGTGGTTGGCGATGTCCGGATCATCAAGATGAGCTTCGGGTTCCGGCTCGCCGAGCCGGATCCGACCCACCGCCTGCTGGCAAACGATACCGCCGGCGGCGCCGTTCTCGACGTCGGTTGCTACTGCGCGTCGCTTGCCCGGCTGGCCGCGGGCGCGGCGGCCGGCGCGCCCTTCCTCGATCCGGTCGAGGTTCGCGGAGTCGGCCATTTTGGCCCCACCGGAGTCGACGAGTGGGCTGCCGCAACGCTGAAGTTTCCCGGCGATGTCATCGCCCAGCTTTCCGCTAGCATAACGGTCGCCCAAGACAATCAGCTGCGCATTTTTGGCACAGAGGGCTGGATCTCGATCGCAGAACCGTGGGTGGGTACGGGACGAAATGGCGGGACCAAGGACATTCTGATCCATCGGCCGGACGGTCCGGTCGAAACGGTCGTGGTCGACGAACCGCGCCCCCTCTACAGCTTTGAGATAGACGCGGTTGGCCGGGCAATCCGCGCCGGTCAGACCCAGCTTGATCCACCGGGAGCAACCTGGGCCGATACGCTGGGCAATATGAACGTTCTCGATCGCTGGCGCGCCGAGATTGGCCTCGAATACGGGTTCGAGAAACCGGGATATCGTACTGAAAAGATTGACGGTCGGCCACTGTCGCGTCCCTCGGCGCCGATGCGGCGGCGCCCGCTCAGGGGACTTGGGCGGGAGGCATCGGTGGTCGCCCTCGGCGGGGCCAATTTCACGTCGTTTTCCCAGGCGGCGATCATCTGTGACGCCTTTTTCGAACGCGGGGGCAATGTTCTCGACAGCGCCTGGATCTATGGCAGCGGGCTTTGCGACAAGTTGCTTGGTGCATGGATGGCTTCACGCGGCGTCCGCGACGACATCATTTTGATCGGCAAGGGTGCGCACGCGCCTCTTACCTATCCCGATGTGATCGCAACCCAACTCACCGAGTCGCTGGATCGGCTGCAGACGGATACGATCGACGCCTACTTCATGCATCGCGACAACCTCGATATTCCTGTCGGAGAGTTCGTCGACGCGATGGATGCCGAGGTCAGGGCAGGGCGCATTCGCATCTATGGCGGCTCCAACTGGAGTCGCGAGCGGATGGATGCGGCGTCTGCCTATGCGGAGGCGAATGATCGTCAGCCACCCGGTGCCCTTTCCAACAACTTCTCGCTGGCCGAGATGGTCGAACCGGTGTGGGAAGGCGTCGTGTCGTCCTCCGACGATGCGTGGAAGGCGTGGCAGCGGCAGCGGCAGATCCCCAACTTTGCCTGGTCGAGCCAGGCGCGTGGCTTCTTTACCGATCGGGCCGCACCGGAAAAGACGGAGGACACCGAACTGGTCAATGGCTGGTACAGCGAGAAAAACTTCGCGCGACGACAGCGCGCGATCGAACTCGGCACACGGCTTGGCAAGAGTCCGCTTCACGTGGCGCTCGCCTACTGCCTGGCCCAGGACTTTCCTGTGATCCCGTTGATCGGCCCGCTGGCGATCGGCGAACTCGAAGATTCGCTCGAGGCGCTCGACATTGAACTGAGCCCGGACGAAGTGCGCTGGCTCGAAGACGGCTGACAGGCCCGACGGCGGGTCAGGGCGATAGCGTCGACGGCCCTGCCGCTCGGTTTGTCTGCGATGCCGCCGGCTTGACCTCAGATCAGCTCGAGGTCACGAAAGCTCACGTGGTCCTTCTTGCCGATAATGATGTGGTCGTGGACGGCTATCCCGAGCGGACTGGCAATCTCCACCAGTGACTTCGTCATGGCGATGTCGGCGCGTGACGGGGTCGGGTCGCCCGACGGGTGATTGTGGACCACAATGATGGCGGTGGACGACAGCTCCAGGGCCCGCTTGACCACTTCGCGGGGATAGACCGGCGTATGGTCGACAGTCCCTGTCTGCTGCACCTCGTTAGCAATCAGGACGTTCTTCTTGTCGAGGAAAAGGACGCGGAGCTGTTCGATCGGTTCATAGGCCATGGCCGCACGGCAGTAGTCGACAACGGCAGACCATGATCCAAGCAGAGGCCGATCTGTTACCTCATCCTCAAGGAACCGCTGGGCGGCGGTGTGGATGACCCTGAGATGGTGGGCGGTGTTCTTGCCGACACCTTCCACTTCCATGAGCCGCGGCTCTGGAGCCGCCAGGACCGCAGCGAAACTGCCGAATTGCTCAAGCAGGGCCTTGGCGATGGGCTTGGTATCGACACGCGGGATCGCCTGGAACAGGATGAGCTCAAGCAGCTCGTAGTCGCGGAAATCACTGCCCCCGGATTTGTGAAAGCGCGACCGAAGACGTTCCCGGTGATTGTGAAAATGTGGAGGACGACTCCTGCCCTTCTTGTCGGGAGCAGTCATCGCTAGTCGCGACGGGGCGGCTGCAGGCCTTTCGGCGACAGGGTGAAGATCTCGCACCCTGTCTCGGTCACGCCGATCGAGTGCTCGAACTGGGCGGAGAGGGATCGATCGCGGGTCACCGCGGTCCAGCCATCCGACAGGATCTTCACCTGCGGGCGCCCCAGGTTGATCATCGGCTCGACCGTGAAGAGCATGCCTGGTCTGAATTCGACGCCCTCACCGGGACTGCCATAGTGCAGGATGTTGGGAACGTCGTGAAAAAGGCGGCCCAGACCATGGCCGCAGAAGTCACGAACCACACTGCATCGCTGAGCCTCGGCGTATTGCTGGATGGCGTGCCCGAGGTCGCCGGTCGTCTTGCCCGGTCTGATGACATCGATGCCGCGCATCATCGCCTCATAGGTGACGTCGACCAGGCGCTCGGCCGCCCGTTTGACCTCGCCGACCTGATACATACGGCTTGAATCGCCATGCCAGCCATCGACAATCAACGTGACGTCGACATTGACGATATCACCGTTTCGCAGTGGCTTGTCGCCAGGGATACCGTGGCAAACCACGTGGTTGATCGAGGTGCAGCTTGACTTGGCGTAGCCCTTGTAGCCGAGGGTCGCCGGGATGGCGTCGTAATCCATCGCAAAGGAGAAGACGAAATCGTCGATCGCCTGGGTGGGCAATCCCGGTTCAACCATTGCGTCGACGACGTCAAGGCACTCAGCCGCGAGGGCGCCCGCCTTGCGCATGCCGGCAAACGCTTCCGGTCCGTGAAGCTTTATTTTTCCGTCATTCTTTCCCGGCGACACGGTCGCTTCAACGTAGCTCACCATTTCCCTCTCACATCTTCGAACGTCGCGCTGGCCTTCGACGATATGACCGCTTTGGCGGCTGGATACAAGACCGCGGCCGGCTCAGTCGGTAATCGATAATCGTTCGGAAACCGCTATTTCCCGAGGAGTGATGGCGCACCGATAGGCGAACATCTCGACACCCGCGGCGCCGGCACGATCGAAGCCGGCGGCGTAGCGCGGGTCGATGTCGCGAGCGAGCGCAAAGCGCGAAGCATCGGTGCGTTGGACGAGGTAGAGCATGACGGCCCTGCCTCCCGTCGACACAACCCCGATCAACTCGTCGAGGTGCTTGGCGCCCCGAGCCGTGACGGAATCGGGAAACTCCGCCAGCCCGGGTTGCCGCAACAGATGAACGTTCTTGACCTCGACATAAGCGTCCGGCCTTCCAGGGCCGGACAGGAGAATGTCGATCCGCGAATTGGCGCCGTAGCGGACTTCCCGTTTCAGTCCGGGATAGCCGTCAAGCTCTGGAATGGTCCCGGCAATGATCGCTTCCTCGGCCAGGCGATTGGGGTGGGCGGTATTGATGCCGACCAGACCGCCATCGGCTTCCACCAGCTCCCAGGAGAGGGGCAGTTTGCGCTTGGGATTGTCGGATCGCGACAGGAAGACCCGCATTCCAGGCTCGGCAAGGCCGGTCATGGCACCTGGATTGGCACAGTGGACCGTCACCATGTCACGGCCATCGAGTTCGACGTCGGCCAGAAACCGTTTGTAGCGTCGGACCAGCCGGCCTTGGATGAGCGGCGAGGGGAGAAGCATGCTGCGCTCTACCGCGCGGTTGTCGCCGCGGCAAGCCCGGTGTAGAGCACGGCAGCTTTGAGAACGGAGTCGCCTGTGGCTGAACGAACAGACCAACCGGTTATCACGGCCGCGCTGCTGGTGATCGGCGACGAGATTCTCTCCGGACGCACCAAAGACAAGAACATTGGCTATATCGCCGAATTCCTGACTGAGATCGGAATTGATCTTGGCGAAGTCCGTGTCGTGTCGGATATCGAAGAAGACATCGTTGCGGCCGTCAACGCGCTCCGGCATCGCTACACCCACGTCCTGACCACCGGCGGTATCGGACCGACCCACGACGACATCACTGCCGATTCCATTGCCAAGGCGTTCGGCGTGTCGATCGATGTCGATCCGCGCGCGGTCGCCCTGCTGCGCGAGCGAATTCCTGATGATCAGCTCAATGAGGCTCGCCTGCGAATGGCCCGGATTCCCGAGGGAGCCGACCTGATCGAGAATAGCGTTTCGAAGGCGCCCGGCTTTTCCATCGGTAACGTCCATGTCATGGCTGGTGTGCCAACCATCATGCAGGCGATGCTCGATGCCTTGGCCGAACGGCTGCCGACCGGCCGAAAGATGCTGTCGCGGTCACTGGAGGCGGGCCTGAAAGAGGGCATGGTCGCCGGCCCTCTCGGCGAAGTTCAGGCGGCATTTCCGGATGTGTCGATGGGAAGCTATCCGCGTTTCGAGGAGGGCATCGGCTATACCACGACGCTGGTGCTGCGGTCGCGCGACACGGGCCGGCTCGAAGAGGCAGCCGCGGCGGTCGAAGCGATGCTCGAGACACTTCGTGCCGGCACCAGGAGCTCGTAGTCAGGCTGTCGCTACCGAAGCTGCGTGGCAGGAAGAACAGGGAAAGGGCATAAATGGCTGATCCACGAAGCGCGAAGGCGTTCCCGGTTTCATGGGACCAGTTCCATCGGGACGCGCGCGCACTTGCCTGGCGGCTCTCCGACAAGGGATCCTGGCAGGCGATCGTATGTGTCACCAGGGGCGGTCTGGTGCCCGCCGCGATCGTCGCGCGGGAGCTCGGGATCCGCCTGATCGAAACGGCCTGTGTCGCATCCTACCACGAGTATAAGGAGCAGGGTGGTCTCGAGGTTCTCAAGCCGGTTGG
>JAAEOR010000712.1 GCA_024222895.1 Hyphomicrobiales bacterium
GACGCCTGAGTGGTGTTGGGCCGGTTCGCCGGCCCGACATTTTCTCGCATGACGATTTCCTGGTTGGTGTGAGATTGGCGGCTGGAGATTGGGTCAGCCGGCGTCATAGCTTGGCCGCGGACCGCCGATCCCGACCTGGGTGAATACGGTGGCCGCACCTCAAACCGGACAGCGACCGCGGCGCCTGTTACAAGAATGGTTATGATATCGGCTACGCAAACGCCGCGGCCAATGCCAAGGGTCCGCCAAGACACGACGGGGCGCCGACGCCGGGGTCGAACGAGCGCGCCTATTACGATGACGGCTGCCACGAGGGGACAGCCGATGCCAAGATGAGCATGAGCATGGCCTATGAGCGGCATGCCGACATGTACGACTCTCGGTTCGAGCCGTATTTCAAAGACGGCTACGACAAGTGTTGGAAGCACCATCGCTAGGTGTAATTAAAGACTGGCCTCGATCGCTACCTTTGCCGCTTGCGGGTCTATGGCGTGGCCGCTGGCGATCTGCACACCCTTGAAGTTACGGTTCGCGGTAGGGACGCCGGTTACCCAGCGCCCCCGCAGATCTCCCGGCTCCCGCACAAGGAGCGTCCACGCATGCCGGGGTCTCCGACCACGCCGGGCCGAGCGGACACTCGCGATGGCGCGCCCGCCCGTATTGCCTTCCGCACTTCAACAGCGTCGGCACCCGGGGCTGTGTAACTTTCGGGGCTCAATGGCCGGCCTGCGCGATCCCCTGTCACCGCTTCGCCTGAACCTCGCGGATGCAAACGCATGACTCGGGGCCGATGTTGGTCGCTGCACCTTCATCGTGAGAGACTTCCACTCTCTACTCCTTGCCGGTCTCCCGGCGCTCTGACAGTTTACTCAATCCCTTTCTTGACCTTGGCCCTTTGGTAGAGCGAGCGTACGGCCGGTGCGGCATCCAAGAGCGCGTCGCCGGTGATGATCAGCAGGTCGAAGCCCCACCCGCCGAGCACGTTCGCCAAGGTCGTCGGCGTCCCAACCGACATCATCGTCGCCTGACCGTTTTACAGATGCCGGGAGGGTACCGCTTCCTGTTCGGCCTGATCATTCCAATCGTGTCAGCGGCCGATATCCGGATCACCGAGAATTCTCGATCGGACCCACTGAGCCACGGCCGCTCCGGCTCGCTCAACGCGTGAACGACTGCACGTTGCCGCCGTCGATGTTGGGGATATTGCCCGTCGACTCGCGTGATCCCGTGCCGACGAAGAAGAGAATCCCTTACCCGGGCCAAACTGCAAAATCCCACCAATATCAACACTCTAACGATGTACACGTCGGGCTAGATCGAGTCGCTGCTGTTGCGATTTCATGCTCCGCCGGTCCGAGCGCGCAGGCGGACATCCGAACTGGCGAAGGCTTCCATCAAACTCCCGTTCCGGGGCGGACCGCCTGGGCGCGAATTCGCTGGCCGCGATGCTTCGCTCAAGCTACGCCGCGATTCCTCTCAGGTTTCTTCGCTGGCGACCCACCGTTTCAGACATTCATGTACCCGCGACGGCGGAATTATGGCATCCTCACCTCTTCGGAGCATTCGACGACTGGTCTCGAGCCGGACAGACCGGCGAGGGACGTGCCAATGGGAGGTGCCAATGACAACCGTGGCGATGACCGTAAACGGCAAGTCCGTTTCGGTCGAGACGGAGGACCGCGCGCTCCTCGTGGAGGTGCTCCGAGAGAATCTCCGGCTGACCGGAACCCACATTTCCTGCGACACGTCGCAATGCGGTTCGTGTGTGGTGCTCGTTGACGGCGTGGCCGTCAAATCCTGCACCATGCTCGCGGCCCAGGCGGACGGGGCCGAGGTAGACACCATCGAAGGCCTCGCCACGAACGGTGAGCTCCATCCGATGCAGGTCGCATTCAATGAGAATCACGGACTTCAGTGCGGTTTCTGCACGCCGGGCATGATCATGACCGCGATCGACATGGTACGCCGCCTGGGCAAGGAACTCGACGACGCGACGATCCGCCATGAGCTGGAAGGCAACATCTGCCGTTGCACCGGCTATGTGAATATCGTCAAGGCCATCAAGGCCGGCGCAGCAAGAATGTAGAGCGAATGGCTTGGCAAAAGGCCAGGTCAAGGAGGGAATCGTTATGGCAAACGACGGAATCGGCGTCAGCGTTCTGCGCAAGGAAGACCGGCGCTTTACGACCGGCCAGGGTGAATATACCGACGATGTAAACCTGTCGCAGCAGCTCCACGCGGTCTTTGTGCGCTCGCCGCACGCGCACGCCACGATCAAGTCGGTCGATCTGTCGGCGGCGGAGAAGATGCCCGGCGTCGTCGCCCTCCACACCGGCGAGGAACTCGAGGCCGGCGAAATCAAACACCTGATCTGTGGATGGATGATCCATTCCAAGGATGGCTCACCGATGAAGATGGGCCCATATCCGCCGCTCGCCATCGGCAAGGTACGCTTTGTCGGCCAGCCGGTGATCGCCGTTGTCGCGGAGACTGCCGGTCAGGCGCAGGACGCCGCGCACAAGGTCGAGATCGACTATGAGATCCACCCCGCGGTCACCAGACCCGACGATGCCCTGAAGCCCGATGCGCCGGCGGTTCATGAATTCGAGTCTGACAATGCAGTTTGGGAGCACGGCCAACCGCCGAAGAATCTGATCTTCGACTGGGGGCTCGGCGACCAAGCGGCGACCGACAAGGCTTTCGCCGATGCGCGCCATGTCGTCAAGATCGACATCGTCAACAATCGCACGGTGCCGAGCGCGATGGAAACCCGCGCCGTGGTTGCCGACTACAATTCGGCCGATGAACATTTCACATTGTGGAATACCACGCAGAATCCGCATCTCCTGCGGGTCGTGCTTTCCGCGTTCGTCAACGTCGCCCCGGAGCACAAGCTGCGGATCATCGCCCCCGATGTCGGCGGCGGGTTCGGCTCAAAGATTTTCACCTATTCGGAGGAAGTGGTCTGCCTGTGGTCGGCGAGAGCAACCGGCCGGCCGGTCAAGTGGACGTCCGGGCGGAGCGAAGCGTTCCTGTCGGACGCCCACGGCCGCGATCATGTGACGACCGCCGAACTGGCGTTTGACGAGAACCACAAGATGCTGGGCCTCAGAGTCGATACCATCGCCAATATCGGCGCCTATATGTCGCTCTTCGCCTCGCTGATCCCGACCTATCTCTACGGGCCTTTGATGTCCGGCCAGTATGTTATTCCGGCGATCCACGTCAATGTCAGGGCGGTCTACACCAACACGGTGCCGGTTGACGCGGTGCGTGGCGCCGGGCGGCCAGAGGCGACCTATGTGGTGGAGCGGCTGGTCGAGACGGCGGCGCGCGAACTCGGCGTCGACCGGGCGGAGATTCGACGCAAGAACTTCGTCCGTGATTTCCCGTACCAGACGCCGGTTCTGTGGAAGTACGATTCAGGCAACTATGACGGGCTCCTGGACAGTGTCCTGACAGCCTCGAAATGGAGCGATTTTCCCGCGCGCAAGGCCGAGGCTGCCGCGCGCGGCAAGCTGCGCGGCATAGGTCTTTCCTGTTACATTGAGGCCTGCGGCGTTGCGCCGTCCTCGGGCGTCGGCGGGGCGCTCGGCTGCGGCGTCGGGATGTGGGAGATGGCCGAAATCAAGGTCAATCCGGTCGGCACGGTCGAGGTCCTGGTCGGTACGCTCGGCCATGGCCAGGGTCACGAGACCACCTACGCGCAGATTGCCGCCGACCGTTTCGGCATTCCCGCTTCGTCGGTGGCCGTCATCGAAGGCGACACGGACAAGGTCCAGCAGGGGATGGGCAGCTACGGTTCACGGAGCGCCGGCAACGGCACGGCTGCCGTTTCCAGAGCCCTCGACAAGGTCGAGGCCAAGGCCAAGAAGATCGCTGCGCATCTGCTCGAAGCGTCCGACGACGATATCACGATCGTAAACGGCGAATTCATCGTCGCCGGTACCAATAAGAAGCTCACCCTCACCGAAGTCGCACTGGCCGCCTACACGTTCCATAAATTGCCCAGAGAATTGGATCCAGGCCTGGACGAAAAAGCCTATTTCGATCCGACCGACTTGACTTACCCTGCTGGCGCGTTCGTGTGTGAGGTGGAAATCGACCCGGCAACCGGCGTCACGCAGATCGTCCAATTCAGCGCGATGGACGATTTCGGCAATGTCATCAATCCGATGATCGTCGAGGGTCAGGTTCATGGCGGCGTGATCCACGGCCTCGGTCAAGCGCTCCTCGAGGAGGCAGTCTACGACCCGGAGAGCGGCCAACTGATGGCCGGCTCGTACAACGACTACTGTTTGCCGCGGGCCCGCGACCTGCCGGGCGTCTTCGAACTGGGGTTCCAGGCGACCCCCAGTCCCAACAATCCGCTCGGACTAAAAGGGTGCGGCGAAGCCGGCGCGATCGGCGCGCCGCCGGCGATCATCAACGCGATAACCGACGCGATCGGCTCCAACGATCTTCAGATGCCGGCAACGGCGGAAAAAGTGTGGAGAGCGTTGCAGAAAGTGTCGGCGAAAAACGCCGCCTAGGGAGGAGAATCATCATGTACGAGACACGCTACCACCGCCCGGGCAGCCTCTCCGAAGCGGCGAAAATACGGTCCGACGCAACAGACGGACAGTATCTCTGCGGCGGCCAGACGCTTATCCCGACAATGAAGCATCGTCTGGCGTCACCGTCCGACCTGGTCGACCTGTCGCGCCTTTCCGAGCTCAGAGGAATCTCCGAGCATGAGGGGGTGTTGACCATTGGTGCCGCGACGACCCATTCCGAGGTCGCATCGTCTGACGACGTGGAAAAGGCAATTCCGGCGCTTGTGACGCTCGCTGGTGACATTGGCGACCCCGCCGTTCGTCACAAGGGCACGATCGGCGGCTCGCTTGCCAACAACGATCCGGCGGCCGACTATCCCGCCGCCGCGCTTGGCCTCGGCGCCACGATCCACACCGACAAGCGCACCATCGCTGCCGACGATTTCTTCAGGGGCCTGTTCGCCACCGCGCTCGACGATGGCGAGATCGTTGTCAAAGTCGGGTTTCCGGTGCCGTCGAAGGCGGCTTACGCGAAGTTCCACAATCCGGCCTCGCGCTACGCGCTGACAGGCGTATTCGTTGCCATGACAAAGGCTGGCGATGTGCGCGTCGCGGTGACCGGTGCCGGCGCCAATGGTGTGTTTCGCGCCAGCGGCATCGAAACGGCGTTGTCGGGCTCCTTCACGGCGGACGCTGTCGCCGGCGTTGCTGTCGCCGACGTGGATCTGCTCTCCGATATGCACGGGTCGGCGGAATACCGCGCCAACCTCATCAAGGTGATGGCGGGGCGGGCGGTCGCCTCGATCGGTTGAACGCGATCCGGGCGAGGTCGCCACTCTACGGAGGACAGGCTCTGAGCATGAGGCCGTTGTCGATGGGCTTTGAGCAGGGGGGCCGACTCATGGGAACACCTCCCTCCTCATCCTGAGGCGCTCGGGCAGAGCCCGAGCCTGTGCGTCCGCGAGGACGCTTTGTCAACAAAGGTGGGAGTCCTTGTCATGTGAAGTCACAGTGCATGAAGTTGAAGGCAACTGCGTCGCTGCGAAGCGAGGTGGGGAGCAGCCGGAGACGAACGAGCAGCCCGAAGAATGACGAACCCGTTTCGGCGGGGCGTGGTGGCGAGCCTGCAGGCTCAAGGTGAAGCCTAGCTCCGAAGA
>JAAEOR010000713.1 GCA_024222895.1 Hyphomicrobiales bacterium
AACAGTGGTCGCTGACCAGCCTCAGGGGAAAGCTCGTCAAGGCTTGTCCCCGCGCAGGCGGGGATCGGCGCCAGGATCGTCGCGCACGGCCGGTACGTCACCTTCCAGATGGCCGAGGTCGCGGTGCCGGGGGGATTGTTCGCCGAGATCCTGCGACTGATCGCGGAACTCCGGCCACGGCCACCACCAGCGCCGGCGTGAACGGTTTGGCTGTCATGAACTCCAGCAAGAACCGCGGGAGAGGTGCGACTTGTTATCGGAAAATAGAGCCGTCAGCAGCCCGGCAGGGCCATGCTTGACGCCAGCGGCAACATCGGCGGCTCATACCGTTTTCCGGATTGCCGCGGGGAGCCCAAATGGCTACCCTGATGCTGCAACTGGCGTTCATCTGGGAAATGTCGGTTGGAACTGTTTGCCGTTTTCACGCCCAATCGAGGATTGAGACATGACACACGCGAATCAGACAGGAATGGGTCGGGCCTTTGCCAAGGCTCTGGGCGCCACCACGGCGATCGGCCTTGTCACGGCGGTCGCCATGACCCCGGCACGCGCCGACAATCAAAGTATCGTATCGGTCGATTTTACCGCCACTCCGGCGCCCTCCACCGAAGCCGATATCTTGACGACCATGACCACCTCGAAGGCGGTGGTTCGCTACGCCGACGGATCCACTAAGGAATTCCCGCTCTCCTATAACTTGCTGTTCAAGAATGTCGACAAGGTGGGCTCGAATATCGGTGAGGCGGCCCGGCTCTACGATGTCGAGGGCAAGCCGCTTTCCGACATGAACGGCGATCCCATCATCGCCGAAACGCCGGATGCTAACAGCCTGCTCGAAGTCGACGGCAAGCTCTTCCTGGTCACCCACTATGAGTATGACTGGATCCTCGGCGACGGCCAGGCCGCGCGCAAGGCCAAAGGCTGGTATTCGCGTATGCCGATGTCGATGACCGTGACCGACATCGAGCAGGACGCGAAGTCTGGCGCCCTCAAGGCGGTGGATCAGCGGCCGGTCGATTTCTCCTCGGTCCACGGGCTGTGGATTCCCTGCTTCGGCTCCCAGACGCCATGGAACACCCACCTCGGCTCGGAAGAGGATTACGACCTCTACTACACCGCCGCCACCGGCGAGGAGGGCCTAAAGCGGGCGACCAGCGGCCTCAAGGCGCTGAACGAGGTCTATTTCAAGGGCAAGCAGAAGGCTAACCCGTACAACTACGGCTACATCACAGAAGTCGTGGTTAATGGCGACGGCTCCAGCAAGCCGATCAAGCACTACTCGATGGGCCGCGGCACCTGGGAATCGGCGTTCATTATGCCCGACCAGCGCACCGCCTATTTCGGCGATGACGGCAACCATGTGGGTGTTTACATGTATGTCGCCGACACGCCGGGGAACGTTGCCGGTGGCACGCTCTATGCGGCGCGCTGGCACCAGTTGCGTTCCGACAATGGCGGCGCGGCTGATCTTCGCTGGATCAGGCTCGGCCATGCCTCGGATGACGAGGTCCGCAAGATCATCGATTCCGGTATCACCTTCGAGGACATCTTCGAGTACACCACCGCCGAAGAGAACCCCAACTGGGAGGCCGACGGCTTCCGCAGGATCCGTGCGGGCCATTCCGGCGATGAGGTTCTCAAGCTGAAGCCGGGCTCGGAGACGGCGGCTGCCTTCCTGGAGCCCCGCCGCTACGCCGCCTATCTCGGCGGCACCACCGAGTTCAACAAGATGGAAGGTGTTGCGCTCGATCCCACGGCCAAGCATCTCTTTCTCACTTCGTCGTATATCGAAAAGGGCTTCCAGCGTGAGGACGGCGCCCCCGCCGATCACATCCAGATCGACAAGGTCAGGGCAGGCGGCGTCTATCAGGTGGCGCTCAACGGCGGCCAGGTCGACAGCGAGGGCAACGCCATCAACAGCGAATGGGTGGGCACCGCCATACGCGTGCCGGCCGGCCTTTTGGGCGAGGACATCGAGCCCGACGCGCTCGGCAATACCGCCAACCCGGAGAAGATCGCTAATCCCGATAATGTCTTCTTCTCCAACAAGATGCGCACGCTCTTCGTCGGCGAGGACAGTGGCACCCACGTCAACAACTTCGTGTGGGCCTACAATGTGGACACCGGCAAGGTGACGCGCCTCTTGTCGGTGGCCTCCGGAGCGGAAGCCACCGGGCTGCAGGTCGTGGAGAATATGAACGGCCACGCCTACATCATGAGCAACAACCAGCATAAGGGCGAGTGGCTGAAGTCCATCCCGAAGGACGTCAAGGCCCGCTTCATCGAAGCCGCCAAGACGACGTATGGCGTCAACGACAAGGGCACGCTGAACTATAACCTCGAGGCCAATGTCGGTTATATCGGCGGAATGCCCGGCCTCTGAGCCGGCTGCCCCTTTTCACGTGATGGAAGCATGACGTAACGGAAGCCGGTCCCCAGGTCGGGGGTCGGCTTTCCTTTTTTCGGGCCAGGACAGAGGGAGTCGGAGACTATGATTGCGCGCGTTGCCCATTTCGCCGCTGTTCTTTGCGTGGCCTCTGCCGCCGCCGCAGTGGCGGCCGAGCCTTTGCCGCTCTCCACCAGCATCATCGACCGCATTCTGTTTCCCAACCCCTACGCCCACATTCCCGCCCAGTGCTATATCGGAACCTCGGGCGGCACTCAGAACGCCTGCCAGTATTGCCATACCGACGCGCTTGCCAGGCGCCGCTTCGGCAACAACACGCCACAGGCCGGCGCCTCGCCGGTGCTGGGAAATCTGCAGGCCGAATACGCTTTCGCGGCGCTGCACTATCCCTTTGTCGTCAACGGCAGCGTCACCCCCTGGGAGAACACGCTGTTTCCCGGACGCTTGCGCGAAGCCGTCGAAGCCGCCGGGCAGGACCCCGCCGCCTGGGATATGCAAGCCTATGTCCGCCAGGACAATTGGACGCCCGCCTATGCAAATCGTCCCGGTGATCCGCGCCTTTGGGATGCCGGGGTAAAGGATCCGTTCCGCCTGTTCCCCGGCCTCGATCCAGCCGACCTGCCGGCCGACGGCGACGGCTTCGTGCGCAGCGCCAAGGCCGAAAACGGGTTCTTCCGGGACGATAGGGGCTGGGTCACCGGCTGGCGGGCCGTCAATTTCGTGCCCTACGGCATTTTCACACCGCTGACCGGCAGCGTGTCGGGCATCTATATCCGCCTTCCCGAAGCCTTCATGAAGGACGCCGCCGGCCAGTACGGCCATGAGATCTACGCCCGCAATCTGGATCTGGTGGCGCGCGCCGTTCAGGACCGCCTCGCCGAGGGCGGGCACGAACATTACCTCGGCGGCGCCTCGGACGCGCCGGTCGAACCGGGGCTCTATCCGCTCGGCACCGAGTTCGCCCATCCGCTGCATTACGTCGATGTCGCGGCCGACGGCACGGCCGCCGCACCGAGCCCCTATCCCGGCACCCGCGCCCGGCGGGTGAAGGAAATCCGCTACATGTACAAGATGCATCCCTTCGATCCCAACTACGGCTCCCCCAACCAGAAGGAGGAGGACGCGCCGGTGCGAGCCAGCGAAACCGAAGGGTGGATCGACAACGGCGCCGGCTGGATTCTCGCCGCTTATATCGAGGATGATGGCGGTGCCCTGCGGCCGCAGACGCCGAGCGAACTCACCCAATGCGTCGGCTGCCATTCCGGTTCCGGGCGGCAGGACGAGATTGCCTATCCCGATTTCACGTCCGGCACCGGCAACACCGTCGACAGCACCTGGGCCCTGCCGCGACAGTTGCCCGGCGACGCCGGTTGGCGCGAGATGGACGTCATGGGCTATCGGCGCGTAGCCGATGGCGGGCCAGAGGCGATTCCCGGTCGGGCGGCGCTGGGGGATCCGACTAATCGTCGGCTCGGCACCGGCGAGTTCCGCCATTTCCTGGATACCGTGGTCGGTGCCAGCCTGTTCGGCGACATGCCGGCCAGCGTCGAACGGTTTCTTGTCGGGCGCATCCGCAAGGACCGCGGCTACAGCGCCGATTGGGCGGCCATAGATACCACCTCCGCCGAGGCCTTCCTCGCGTCGCAACGGCAACGGCAGAACTTGCTGCGCGAGTTGACGGCGCGTGGCGAGCACCTGGCGCAAGATGGCACGCTGGCCGGTGCCCTGCTTTACCCGCCGGCGCAGGATGCCCTTTCCGCGGCCGCTCGCTATCGCCAGGTGGTGGCGACCCAGCGCTACGATTTCGGCAAGGATGTGTTTCCCGAAACCCCCGTCACCCTGCGCTATTTCCGCACGCCCGAGACTGCCTATGCCCACCAGGACGGGCGCCCCTACCGGCTGGGCGATGTCATTACCGACCGCCCGGTCGATACCGACCCGAGCAGCCTCACCTACGGGGTCGGCGTCGCTCCCACGCTGATCGACGAAAACCCAGAGGCGCCGACGCTGCGCGGCTATGAACCCTTCCTGGAGTGAGGCCGACCATCATACCTCAGTCTTCAGCACGTCGACCGAGGAGGTTATGACATTGAGTGTGTGCGCGGCGTCGTCCTCGTCATGCGCCATCGAGACCGCCGCAGTGCCCGCGGCCGGCATTCGCAAGATCCGGCAGCTCCAGCAGGATCTACGCAAGAAGCTGGAAGCGAAGCAAAAGCTGCTCGATAAACAGTTTGGCGAACAAAACAAGCGGCTGGCCGCCCTTTCGTAAGCGTCCGGTCTGGCTGACCTTGCAGAATTTGCGGTGACGGTGAGTGATTGCTTTGATGGTGGGTGATGGTGTCCACGATCAATGTTGGGCACCACCGGGGATTTCCATTGGCAAGGAAGCGGGATCGTCTTTTCTGGTCGGAGCCCGAGCGGCGGATCGTGGCTCAGGCACCAGTGGCATTCCTTGAGTTGGACCGTATGCATTGTCCAAGGTCAGCTTCTATTCCCGCGGCGGGCAGGGCTCGCCGACAACGTCATAAAGCGGCCCTGCATACTTCTCCCTGCGACACGCAATGCTACCGTCCTCATATCGTTCTCCGGATTGCCGCGGGGAGCCCAAATGGCTACCCTGATGCTGCAAGTGGCGTTCATCTGGGAAATGTCGGGTAAGGTAGCCGTGGCAGCGCGACACACTGCTTTCCTCAGAGCCTGACTGAAAACGACCTGAATGATTTCAAGGCGTTCCAGGCAACATTGGGAAGCCGCAAATCGAGCGCTTCCTCGATAATCGAGAGAGTCACGGCATTTCCCTCTACTGGCGAGATCGTGTCGCCACTCGATCATCGCGTCTTCAACCTATTGATATATAACGTCTTTAGTTTTGAGTCAGACTCT
>JAAEOR010000714.1 GCA_024222895.1 Hyphomicrobiales bacterium
GGCTTTCGCGGACATTGCCTGTCGGACACGTTAAGTCCACAATAAGGTTGGTAAATCTCGTCTCGCCCAGGCGGACAGCATGACCGACTACCACGCATATACCGCAGACGACGAGGACGACCTCGGCACCGACGGGCGCCGGAGGCAGCCAGCCGACCTTTACCCGGCTGATCGGGCTTTCTATCTGGATGACCGGGCCCTCGATCCGCAAGCGCCGGCCGAAACCGATCCGGACGCTCTGCCCGAGCCTGCAGACGATCCCGACTATCCCGGAGAGGACATGATTGCCGAGGAAGAGGCGATTGCGGAAGAAGAGGCGCTCTACCTGACCAGGGACGACGAAGGCGATCCGGGCACCGTCGCCGATACACCGCCGGATGGCGATTCTTATGCCGATTGGCAACCGGACGACGACCAGCGGATCTCGGTCGCCGATGCCGGTGCCGCCTCCGACCGCAACATCCGGTTCGATCCCACCCAGGAAAGGGGTCCCGAATTCTTCGTCGATGCAGCGCGTCACAGCCGCACGGTCCGACGGCTGAAGATCCTGCTGCCGACATTGGCCGGGATCGGCGTTGTTGGCTTCCTGGCCTTCGTCCAGTTCGCGCCCAAACCCAGCGACGCGGTCATCACCCTGAGCGGGGTCAATGTCGAAAACAAAAGCGTCACCATGGAGAAGCCACATATTTCGGGTTTCGAGGGGACGCGCCGCGCCTACGAGGTCCGGGCGAGCGAGGCGGTTCAGGATCTCAACAACCCGAACATCGTGACCATGAACAGCATCAAGGCCCGACTTGGGCTCGGCGACGGAGAAACGGCCCACATCCGCGCGGCCACCGGGACGTATGATGGCGACACCAGCAAGCTTGTCCTTGACGGCGGGATCACGCTACGAACGACCAATGGCTACAAAGCGACGTTCGAGCGTGCGACGGTCGACATCGAGAGCGGCAAGATGTCGTCGAACCGGCCGCTGGAGATTTCCACCGACGAGGGAACGGTAAAGGCAAACGGAATGGTCCTGCGCGACGAGGGCAAGCACATACTTTTCAGGCATGGTGTGACCGTGGTGTACAATCCGCCCGCCGAGGCCAACGAGGCGGCACCCGCCGGAACTGCACCGGCCGAAGCAGCCTCTGAAACGAATCCGGACCCGGCGACATGAGCAACCGGAGACGTTCCGTCCGGGCCGGGCTTGCGTTCGCTGCCATGATGCTTCTGGCGCTGCCGGCGGCGGGCCAGTCCACCGACATCTTCAAGGGATTCTCGTCCAAATCCAAGGCGCCGATCGAGGTCGACGCCGAAACGCTGGAAATCTTCGAGGAAGGCAGTCAACGGATCGCGACTTTCGCCGGCGGCGTCACCGTCCGGCGCGGCAACACGACGATGAAAGCCGCCACCATCAAGCTCTATTCGGACAAGGATAGCGACGACAACAATGCTTTCACGCGCATGGAGGCGTCCGGAACGGTCTATGTGAACTCGGGCAACCAGACCGTCACCGGCAGTCGCGCCGTCGTCGATAACAAGGCGCAGACAATCACGCTGGCCGGCAATGTCGTACTGAGCCAGGGCAAGAACGTCATTGTCGGCGAACGACTGGTCATCAACATGGCGACCGGCCGCGCCCGGGTGGAGCAAACCGAGGGCAAACGGATCCAGGGTGTCTTCAACCCGAACGTGGCAAAGTCCAAGAAACCGGCCGAAACGCCAACACAGTAGCCTCGACAGCCGCGATGATACCGCTTATCTCCGGGGGGGCAGAGGGAACCACCGGGCGTTGAACCGCTTTCTTCCATTTTGGCGAAAACAAGGGCGCCGGTCCGCCAACGGCGCTGACCAGCATAGCTATGAAGCGACCGACCCCTCGCGCCTGATACCGGAAGCCGGCGGCCGCGGCTGGCTCGTGGCACACGAACTGGCGAAATCCTACCGGGGCCGCCGGGTGGTCCACGCGGCCAGCCTGGCCGTGGCGCGGGGCGAATCGGTCGGCCTGCTGGGCTCCAACGGTGCCGGCAAGACAACCATTTTCTACATGATCACCGGGTTGGTGAAGGCGGATTACGGCACCATTGAACTTGATGGCCATGATGTCACCGGGATGCCCATGTATCGGCGCGCCCGCCTCGGCATCGGCTATCTGCCGCAGGAAGCATCGATATTCCGTGGCATGACGGTTGCGGCCAACATCCGCTCCGTGCTGGAGGTGGTCGAACCGGACAAGGCGCAGCGAGAGGACCAGCTCGATGCCCTGCTCGACGAGTTCCATATCTCACATCTGCGCAATGCCCAGGCGCTCTCCCTGTCCGGCGGCGAACGGCGGCGCTGCGAGATCGCCAGGGCGCTGGCCAGCCGACCGGCTTTCATGCTGCTGGACGAACCATTCACCGGCGTCGACCCGATCGCCGTTGGCGATATTCAGGCGCTGGTCCGGCACCTGACCAGCCTCGGCATCGGCGTGCTGATCACCGATCACAATGTGCGGGAAACCCTGGGTCTTATCGACCGCGCCTATATCATCCATTCGGGCGAGGTCCTGTTCGAGGGACGGCCGGAAGAAATCGTCGAAAGCCCCGAAGTGCGGCGCCTGTATCTTGGGGAACAATTCAGCCTTTAACCAGCGGTGGGGATAGGCTACCAAGGACAAGCAATTTTCGGACCAGTTAATCCCGCCGCCCCCCTCATGGCACTTTCACCAAAGCTCGAGTTTCGTCAAAGCCAGACGCTGGTGATGACGCCGCAGCTGATGCAGGCGATCAAGCTGCTGCAACTCTCCAATCTCGATTTGACCGCCTTCGTCGAGGCGGAGCTCGAACGCAACCCCCTGCTTGAGAGGGCGGAGGAGGACGGCGCCGCCCTGCCGCAGACCGAACCGGACGACCGGACCGACAGCGAAGCGCCCGATCGTGAAATCGATCTGGTCGAAGTGCCGGACTCATCGCTTGATCTCGGCGTGGGCGCGATCGACACCAGGTCCGACACGGACCTCGCCAACGCGTTTCCGGACGACCACGATCCCGCCAGGACACCGGAAGAAGAGCCGCCCGCTCTGCCGACCGAATCCTGGGTTTCCGTCCCAAACCGCCAACCGATCAGTTCCGACGACTACAACCTGGAAGCGTTTGTGGCGAGCGAACCGACGCTGGCGGAACACCTTGTCGAGCAGCTCGGATTGGCCGTGGCCGACCCGGCGGGGCGGATGATCGGCCGGGCGCTCATCGGCGAAATCGACGAGGCCGGCTACTTGCGGGGCGATCTCGATAAGATCGCCATGCAGTTGGCCGCCAGTCGCCACGACGTCGAGGAGGTATTACGGATCATCCAGAGCTTTGACCCATCGGGCATCTGTGCACGAACTCTGGAGGAGTGCCTGACGATCCAGTTGCGCGAGCGCAACCGCCATGACCCTGCAATGGCGACATTTCTGGCCAACCTCGACCGCGTCGCCCAACACGACTTTGCCGGTCTGGCGAAGCTCTGCGGCGTCGACACGGAGGATATGGCAGAGATGCTGGTCGAACTGAAAACGCTCAACCCGAAGCCCGGGAACGCGTTCGGGACATCGGCGGTACAGCCGGTCATTCCCGACGTTCTCGTCCGACCGGCGAATGATGGCAGCTGGCATGTCGAACTCAACAACGAGACCCTGCCAAAAGTGCTTGTCGATCATGGCTACTATGCCAGGGTTGCCAGACCCGGCGCCCCCGACAAGGACAGCGCGTTCATTACCGACTCACTGCAAACAGCAAAATGGCTGGTCAAGAGCCTCGATCAGAGGGCGCGAACAATACTTAAAGTTGCATCGGAGATCGTTCGCCAGCAGGATGCTTTTCTGACCCACGGCGTTCAGCACTTGCGGCCTCTCAACCTCAAAACCGTGGCAGACGCGATCGAAATGCACGAATCGACCGTGTCGCGCGTGACCTCGAACAAGTACATCGCGACGAACCGGGGTATTTTTGAGCTGAAATACTTTTTCACCGCGGCCATCGCCTCGGCCGAAGGCGGTCTTGCGCATTCCGCAGAAGCCGTGCGCCACCGTATCAGGCGGCTGATCGACGAGGAGCGGCCGAATTCAGTCCTGTCGGACGACGCAATCGTCACGTCACTTCGCGGCTCTGGCATCGATATCGCCAGACGCACCGTGGCCAAGTATCGCGAGTCGATGCGCATTCCCTCTTCGGTTCAACGGCGCCGGGACAAACGGGCCGCTTTGTGACTCAC
>JAAEOR010000715.1 GCA_024222895.1 Hyphomicrobiales bacterium
CAGCCGGTTCAACCGCCTAGGTCGGCACTACAGCCCCAAAATCAACCTTCAACGCCCACACACCAAACAAATCCGCGACCGAGACAAGCCAACTAAACTCAATTTTTTCAAAATCGGCCGCCAGTTGCTTAAGACGGGCTAGGCTCCGAGAAGGTGTATTACGGTGACAGGTATTACGGTTCGCGGTAGGGACGCCGGTTACCCAGCGCCCCCCCGCACAGATCCGTACGAGCGGTATTCCCGCATACGGCTCCTGCCTCGGGTGTCTGACGGCGAAACGATGCAAGGGCCAGGGGTGGAAGACGAACCATAGTGAAGTTTGTCGTCCTGCCGGATGCCGAACGCTACATTGACCGTCTTTATCAATTTCTGCTTGGCGACGGCCCGTTAGCCGCCCAAAACGCAATGCTTGCAGTTGACGAGGGTTTTGCGCGGCCGGCCGGTCGGTGACCCTGGCTGGTTGCGCGCCGTTGAGAAGCGCACCGGCCGCGTGCTCGCGCCTCTGAAACGCGTGCCAAAGACAAAACGGGATTAAGTAAACTGTCACCGTAACGGCGAGCGATTTGACGAGGACGCGGCCTATGCGCCGTTGCGCCGGGCTGAAACGATCGGTCGGCCGGTCGGCGATCGGGACTGGCTCGCCGCCCTCGAAAAACGCACCGGCCGCGTGCTCGCACCTTTGAAACGCGGGCCACAGACGAATTGGGATTGAGTACACTGTCACCGTAACGTACCACCGTAATCCCTCTCAGCGCTGTCGTGGCGCACGACTGTCACCGCAATATACCCCGCTTCGAGCATTTCACCTTCGGCGCGGAACGGACCTCACCCAGGCCTCGGGAGCCTTTGCAAAATTCGCCCTGGAGTACCAAACTCCGAGTTGCGAACTGGAGAGGGAGAGTAGATGCCCCATGCAGGACCTTTGCTGGAGGAGCCCGCGAAGCTGTCGGCTCTGTTGAAGGCTGGGCTAGAGAGCAGCCCGAATGACCCGGCCCTGGTTTCGATGGAGGGCATCTGGTCGTGGTCGGGTCTCGACCGCGCGACGAGCCGGCTCGCCGCCAACTATCTCGCGCTCGGCCTGGAAACCGGTGATCGCGTGGCCTCGCTGATGCCCAACCGCACGGCGCTCTTCGTCCATTACATCGCCTGCTTCAAGGCAGGCCTCGTCATCACGCCGCTCAACTACCGCTACATGCCGCCCGGGATCGATCATGCGCTCACCGTCAGCGAGGCGCGGATTATTCTCGCCCATATCGAGCGCGCCGCCGACATTGGCGCGAGCAAGGCCGCAGACCTGCCGCTCGGCGTCGTTTGGTATGGCGGCGACGACAGCCAGACGCCGCGCCTAGATGAGCTGATTGAGGCGGAACCGCAGTCCGCCACGCTGCCGGCACCGGACCCTGGGGTGCCGGCTGCCATCTTCTTCACCTCAGGCTCGACGGGTCCGGCCAAAGGCGTGACCCATACCCGCAAGTCGTTAGCTTGCGTCCTCGCAAGCGCAGCCCAGAGCTTCGAGTTGACCCCTGATGACGTGGTGCTACCGGGATCGTCCTGTACCCATATTGGCGGGTTCAGC
>JAAEOR010000716.1 GCA_024222895.1 Hyphomicrobiales bacterium
CCGGTCGACGGAGCGTTTTACGTCTACGCATCGGTACGCAAGTTCTCGAACGATTCCGTCGACTTCGCCCGGCGAATGCTCCACGATGCGAGAGTGGCAGCGACTCCCGGCCCCGACTTCGACCAGTCCCGCGGCCATGCCTGGATGCGGTTTTCGTTCGCCGGGACCGAAAAGGACATGGCCGACGCGATGATCCGGTTGGATGCGTGGCTTGGATAGACGGATGTCCTGCAGCGGAGCCGCCGGCGTCCCGGCCCTCGGACGCCACATGAGCTGAGAGCGACGGTGATCGGCTTTTGGCGAACCGGTCCGATCCGTCTAGGATGGGGCCTTCTCCCAACCTTATCAGCGAGGCGACGGTTGTGAATTCCGCAATGATCAAGGCGTTTGCAGCGCTGGAAGCCCATCGGGCCGAAGTTGCCAAGGTGCCACTGCGACACCGCTTCGAGCGTGATCCAGATCGGTTCGAGCGGTTTTCGATCTCCTTTGGCGATCTCATTCTGGACTATTCCAAGAACCTGATTGACGACGAGACAATGCACCAGCTCCTGAGCTTGGCCGAGTTGGTCGATGTGGAAGCACATCGCACTGCCATGTTTTCCGGGGAAGCGATCAACAAGACCGAAAACCGTTCGGTTCTTCACATAGCTCTGCGTGCGCTGCCGGACGAGATCTACCGCTCTGGTGGAAGCAACGTGGTGCCCAAGGTTCATTCTGTCCTCAACAAAATGGCGGCCTTCGCCGAGTCGGTTCGCGCCGGCGAAATCCGAGGCTCCGGTGGAGTCTTTACGGATGTCGTTAACATCGGGATCGGCGGATCAGACCTCGGGCCACGGATGGCGGTTCGGGCTCTCAGACCGTTTCATGATGGGCCGCGGCTGCACTTCGTCTCCAACGTGGACGGTGCCGATATCCGCGACACCATTGCCGGGCTGGATCCAGACAGGACGCTCTTTCTTGTTGCTTCGAAGACATTCACCACCATCGAGACAATGACGAATGCGGCGACGGCGCGTGCCTGGATCGTCGACCGTGTCGGTGAGGACCAGGTCGGCGCCCACTTCGCGGCAATGTCCACGGCGATAGACAAGGTGACCGCCTTCGGGATCTCGGAGGACCGCATTTTCGGGTTCTGGGACTGGGTCGGGGGCCGCTACTCGATCTGGTCGGCGATCGGATTGCCGCTGATGATCGCGATTGGATCCAGTGGATTCAGCCGCTTTCTGGCTGGCGGACGGGCAATGGACGACCACTTCAAGATCGAACCGCTGGATCGCAACCTGCCGGTAATCCTGGCGCTGATCGGGATCTGGTACCGCAACATCTGGGATTTTCCTGCCTACGCTGTGCTTCCCTATGAACAGCGGCTGGAGCGGCTTCCGGCCTATCTGCAGCAACTCGACATGGAGTCGAACGGAAAGCGAGTAAGGATGACCGGTGGTGCGACGGTCATGGGAGAAACCGGTCCGCTGGTGTTCGGGGAGCCGGGCACCAACGGCCAGCATGCGTTCTACCAGCTCCTCCATCAGGGAACGGATGTGATCCCATGTGATTTTCTCGTCGGCGCGTTGTCCGACAGGGCAGGCGATAGTGCGCACCATCAGCTCCTGATAGCCAATTGCCTCGCGCAGAGCGAAGCGTTGATGCGGGGGCAGACAATCGGCGAGGCGCGGGCGGACCTGAAGGCGCATGGCATGGCCCAGCACGAAATCGAAAAGCTGGCGCCGCACAAGGTCTTTCCCGGCAATCGACCGTCGAACACATTGCTTTATCGGCGGCTGGATCCGGAAACGCTTGGCATGATCATCGCGCTCTATGAGCACAAGATCTTTGTGCAGGGCGTGATCTGGGGAATCAACTCATTCGATCAATGGGGGGTCGAACTGGGCAAGACATTGGCCCGGAAGATACTGCCGATGGTTCAGGGCGATGAGTCGGCCAAAAAGAGCGATTCGTCGACAGCTGGCCTGGTCGAGGCCGTCCGGCTCCTGCGACGCATGTAGTGTCGCGGGCGATGCTCACTGTTTAGGGGGACTGAGGTGTGACGCCGGATGCGCTTCACCTTATCAACAGCGTCGCGCAAATGCGCGCAAGGGCACGAGCCATGTTGCCGAAGGCCGTGTTCGATCTCGCTGACGGGGGCGCGGAGAACGAGTGGACTCTGCGACGGAACGAGTCCGCTTTCGACGATATCACCCTGCTGCCGAAGCCGCTGGACGGGGCCGCCGATCGCGATCAGTCGCTGACCCTGCTAGGCCATCAACTGGCGACGCCGGTGATGATCGGTCCGACGGGTCTCTCCGGGCTTTTCTGGCCCGATGGCGAGCGATGCGCCGCCCGTGCCGCGGCGAGCGCCGGGGCCGGGTTCTGTCTCAGTCATGCCTCGGTGTGCACGCTTGAGGATCTGGCGGAGGTGCCCATTGCGCCCCGCTTCATGCAGCTCTTCATATTTACCGATCGGGGGTTCACCCGCGAGCTCGCCGAACGCGCCGCATCGGCCGGGTACCACGGTCTGGTTCTGACCATCGACAATCAGTTCCCCGGCAATCGCGAGCGCGATCTGCGCAACGGCTTCACCATCCCGCCACGCCTGGGACCTGCCCAGGTGGCGGGTCTGGCGATGAAGCCAGGATGGCTGTGGCGAATGCGGAACGCTTTGTCGGGAATCGGGTTTGGCAATTATGTTCGTGACGGAGTGAAGATCGACCTGGCATCCCGGGAGATGCACGTTGCGGACTTGTTCGATCCGGGCATGAACTGGAAGGATGTGGAAGATCTGCGTGGGATCTGGAAGGGCCCGCTGATCCTCAAGGGTGTGTTGCATCCGGATGAGGCGCGGATGGCAGCCGAGAACGGCGTCGATGCGGTGATCGTATCGAACCATGGCGGCCGCCAGCTCGATGGCGCGGCTTCGGCAATCGAGGCCTTGCCCGGTGTCGCGGCCGCGGTCGACGGCCGGGTGCCCGTCTTGATCGACGGAGGCCTGCGGCGTGGCGTCGATGTCGTTCGCGCTCTTATTCTGGGTGCGACCGCCTGCCTCATTGGCCGTCCGCAGCTTTGGGGACTCTCGGTCGCAGGTGAAGCCGGGGTTGGCCGGATTCTTGAAATCTATCGGAGCGAGATCGATCGCGTGATGGGTCTCTGCGGCGTCACCCGTCTCGCCGATCTCGGTCCCGATCTCCTGCTCAAAAGGCCATCAAACTGATCCGACAGCTTCTTCGGTGGAATTGAGTCATGGTCTTACTCTGGTTCAGACAGAAGAACTGACGGAGGGTTTGGTCGCCGGCGAACGCCGCCGTTCCGGCGGTCTCCTGCCAGCGGGCTGGGATATGCCGAACTGATCCCAACGTTCACTTCGATTAGTCGATTTCGTTGAAGAGGCCGGCGTCGATCCGACTCTGGATGAAATCCGGAATACGAAGTCCGGCTTTGACTTTCGCTTCGAGGTCGTCCTCCGCTGCACGCACGATCGCCAGCATCGCGACAACCGAGTCGATGCGGTCGAACGGAACAACGACAACGCCGTCTTCGTCGCCGAGGACGATATCGCCGGGTCCAACCATCGTACCTCCAGCCATGACGGGCAAGCCAACGGTGCCGGGGCCGTTGCGCACCGGCGAGTTGGGCGTCACTCCGGCGGCGAAGCAAGCCAGGCCCACAGCGCGGATACCGGCAATGTCGCGGACCAGACCGTCGGTGACAAAGGCGGCACAACCGCAATTCTTCATCATGCCCAGCAGAAGATCACCGATCACGGCGGTGCCGGTGAATGCGCCCGTTGCCGAAACAATGACGTCGCCTGGTTGAACCACGTCCAATGCGCCGAACGTTGCCAGATTGTCGCTTGGCCCATCGTTGCAGGGGACCGCAACACCACAGAACGCTGCAGGTCCGCCGATCGGTTTGATCCGACCGTCCATGGCGCCGATCCCCAGCATCGCATCGACCACGTTGCCGGTAGGCAGGCCGGCAAAGGCCGCGACCTGGTCAGCGGTCGGGCGTGGAAATGACCGCCGTACGGTAAGCAGCGGTGGATCGTCGATCATTGGAGCTTTCCTTTTGGTCTCTGCGGTACAGGTGTATGCCACGCTGCGACAGGCACGCAAACAGCCGATCAGGATTGTCCCTTCGCAATGTACGGCAGTTTCGCGCGGTTGCCTTTAGCATCGGCGGTCTGGTCGGATATCTATTGCCTGTCGGCCATTGCGAGCCAATTCCGCCAAGATCGTTGGAACAAAGAGGCGGCCGGTGGGCCGGATCCCCATGAATACAAGGGCTCCTCCAAGAATACGGCATGGGTGCCCGTGCCCGGCGTACCGAAGACGCAGCTCTCTTGCGCGGGGCTGGCCAGTTCACCGACGATTTTGCACCTGAAGGGATGGTGCACGCCGCGGTGCTTCGATCCTCGATGGCGCAGGCGCGAATCACCGTGGGCGAGCTCTCGGCGATCCGCGAAATGCCGGGCGTGCGATTGGTCATGACCAGCGCCGACCTTGAGGGGATTTTTGGTTTGCCGTGCAAGGGCAAGATCCGGCAGGTCGATGGCACCCATCCCAAATTGCCGCCCCACCCGCTGCTGTTCGGCGATACGGTTCGTCATGTTGGCGATCCCATCGCCTTTGTTGTCGCCGATACGGTCGAGCGGGCCCGCGCTGCTGCGGAGAGGATAGAAGTCGACCACGATTCGCTTCCGACGGTCGTCGACATGCGCCCGGCGCTTGAGGACAGCGCGCCGCTTGTCTGGCCGGATCTCGGGAGCAACGTAGCCTTCACCTGTGCCCGCGGCGCCAAGGGGGCAACCGATGCAATGATGGTGGGAGGCGGGCTCGATTGGCTCATGCCCCGGGGTGATGAACGCCATTGTCGACGCCCTGAATCGCGGGTACGGAATTCCAGCTTCGACATGCCGGCGACGCCTGAGCGCGTCTGGACTGCGATCCAGAACGGTCCCTGACGCGCACGCGACGCTGCGATTGCAGAGCCGTCGCGGCGGCTCGCCCGAAAGGGGGCCCTGACCCACAATTCGTAGCGCGGGGCTTGCAGGTGCGCAGCGGTTGTGGTCGATTCAGTGAGTCCATGACCCCGCCGGAACACGCGCAACCGCTCGTCGGTATCGCGCTGAAGATTGCCTCGACGCTCGCCTTTACTGCGATGGCCACGCTGATCAAGCTGGCCAGCGCTCGATATCCCATTGGCGAGCTCGTTTTCTTTCGAAGCTTCTTCGCTCTCGTTCCCGTCTTTGTCTGGGTGGCATGGCGCGGCCAGTTGCCGACGGTGTTTCGGACGCAGCATTTTCCTCGCCATGCCATTCGCGCGGTTACGGGCGGTGCGACCATGTTCCTGGGCTTCACCGGTCTGTCATTGCTGCCGATTGCGGACGCAACCGCGATCGGTTACGCGGCGCCACTGATGACTGTTGTCCTGGCGGTGATCTTCCTGGGCGAAAAAGTCCGGGTCTATCGATGGTCGGCGGTGGTGGTCGGACTGATCGGGGTTCTCGTCATCCTGTCGGATTATGTCGGGCCGAATACAGAGGCCGGCGCCACGGATCGAACCGCGTTCGGCGCACTGATCGCGGTTTCGGGGGCGTTCATGGGGGCAGTGACCTCGACCCAGGTAAGGGCGATGGTGCACTTCGAAAGCGCGGCGACGATTGTCGTTTATTTCTCGGTGTTTACAGCGCTTTTTGGATTGATGACCTTGCCGTTCGGCTGGCTCGTGCCCGGCCCGATCGATGTTGTCATGCTCGTTGCGTCAGGTATCTTTGGCGGGCTTGGGCAGGTGTTCATGACCCAAAGCTTTCGTTATGGCGGCGCCGGCATGATCGCACCGTTCGACTACACGTCGATGATTTGGGCGTTGGTCGTGAGCCTTTTGGTCTTTAGCGCCTGGCCAACTGATCGCATGCTGTTTGGCACCGCGATCGTGATTGGCGCTGGATTGTTCGTGATCTTCCGCGAGCGCCGTCTGGGTATCGAACGAGCACGCTCAAAACGCGCCCAAACGCCGACGACCCCGCTCAGCTGAGCTAGGCCGGCGAGCCGGCGCCGAAGGTCGTTGCCGTTTCTAGAGGGGTAGATGGCATTTGACCGTGACGTATCGGATAATGGGGTTCGTTCGCGTTTCGGGGCGGGCGCCGGCTACAGATGGATGATTGATTAGGTGCTTACGTCAGTGATTCTCCACTATCGAGGCGGTCTGTGTCGGGCCGGCGTGGTCGTGGCCGCGGCACTTCTGATCATGACAGGTTCGGCTCGGGCGGACGCTGAGCCCGGTGTCTACGATGACCGTATTGTTTTTGGCCAATCGGCCGCATTTGACGGACCCGCCGCCTCACTGGGCCTCGGCGTTCGGGCAGGTATTCTGGCGGCATTCGACGAAGCCAATCAGGCAGGTGGCGTTCACGGTCGAATGTTTGAGCTGATCTCATATGATGATGGCTACGAACCGGAGCGGGCAATTCTCAACACTCGGCGGCTGATCGACGAAGACTCGGTGTTTGCGCTCGTCGGTGAAGTGGGCACGCCAACGTCGAAGGCGGCTCAGCCCGTCGCCGAGGAGGCCGGGATTCCATTCATCGGGCCGTTCACTGGTGCCGGGTTTCTTAGGGACTCGGCTCTTTCAACCGTCGTCAATCTTCGGGCTTCCTATGATCAGGAGACCGAAGCACTTGTCGAGCACCTGGTGGGCGATCTGGGCCTTTCCAGGATTGCGGTCCTGTTTCAGGACGATACCTTCGGTCGGGCCGGTCAGGATGGAGTTGTGGCAGCACTGGAGCGCCGAGACCTGGAACCGGTCGCGGACGCGACCTATGTGCGCAATACGGTGGCAGTCAAGCGCGCTGTGCTTGCCCTTCGCCGGGCCGATCCGGAGGCGGTGGTGATCATCGGTGCCTACAAGCCGGCCGCCGAGTTCATCCGGGTCGCAACCGGCATTGGAATGAAACCGGCATTTGCCACGGTTTCGTTTGTCGGCGGCAATGCTCTGGCGGCGGAACTTGGTCCGGGCGATGCTACCGTGATCGTATCCCAGGTTGTGCCCCTCTACGACGACCCGAAAAGTCCGCTCGCCGAGGCGTTTCGCCACGCCATGCATGCCGGTTCGGTCGGCACCGAGGCGAGGCTTGATTGGGCAGACGCGGGGTTTGTCGGACTCGAGGGTTACGCGATCGGGCGCCTGATAGTCGATGCCCTTGAACAGATCGGGCCGGAGCCGACCCGACAGATGTTTCTTCGGCAATTGCTCGATGGGAATACCTTCGATATTGGCGGCTTGGAGATGACGTTCGGTCCTCAGGACAATCAGGGATCCGATGCCGTTTTTCTGACCGCCATCGGTCCGGATGGGACCTTCCGCTACGTCGAAGATGAGCCGTCCCGGTGACGCGACCCAGCGTGATCTCGGATCCGTCACCGAAGTGCGTGTATGTTGATGCATGTCGGTGAATGACTCCCAACGCTCTCGCTTTGGCATCAAATCACGGCTGTCGGCGGCCGTCGGCGTTCTTGCTACGCTCACGATCGTGGCCGGCGCAGTTGCGTGGATCGCGTTTGGCCACGTTGAGCACGCGGTCACTTCGATCACCGAGCGCAGTATTCCACAGATCACACTGGCCCTCACGATAGCAGAGCGCAGCGCGGAGATTGTCGCGAGTGCGCCGGCGATCATGGCGAGCGAGACACAGGAGGAGCGACAGCGACAACGCATCGAATTGGATCGCGTCGGCAACGCTTTGTCTGTCCTGATCGACGAATGGGAAGCGCTTGGGATTGCGTCGGATGTGGCGTTGGAACTCGACGCGGAGGCAGACGCAATCAGATCTCAGATCGCGGTCGTCGATGGCGCCGTCGCGAACCAAATCGTTCAAGCTGCGCAACGGCGGGGTCTCACCGAAAGGTTGTCGGAGATCCAGAGCCGCTTCCTCGAGATTCTGGAGCCGCTGATTGACGATGCCGTGTTCGAACTGGTGATCGGCAGCGAGCAGCGAAACGTCGAGGCGAGTGAAACCGTCAGGGCCGGCATCGAGCGCGATACCGGGCGCTTCGTCGCGCTCCTGTCGCTGAAGGCCGAGATGGATCAAGTCATTGAGCTGATCCGCGACATGGCCGGTGGCGGCGACACGGCGACCCGCGCGATGGTGGCGGAAGCACTGTCGCAAGCCAGGATGAGAGTCGACGACCTTCTGGAAACGGTCAACAGCATCGACGACGGGGAGAAGCTTGCGGGGGCGACGAAGGACATCTTCGCCTTCGCGCGGACCGGCGCCGGGGAGCAGCAGGTCGGCTTTCACGAACTCGGGGTCGCCCACAGCGTCTTTCTCGGTGTGGTCGAGCCAATGATTTCTGCAGCGGAAACCGCCTTGATTACCACCGCCGAAACCATGATTCTGGATCAGTCGGCAGCCATCAGTGATTTCGTCGACGCCGGTGCGATGGAATTGAATGGCCTGCTCGTGCTCAGGGCCGAGGGGAATCTTGCCGCCGGGCTGTTGAATGAGGCTGCCAATATCTCTGACATCGACCGCCTGACTCCGTTGGCCGAGCGTTTTGCGGCGGCTGCAGGTCAGATCGATCGATCGTTGGCCACGCTTTCGGGACGAGGTGGTCTGGAGGAACTGCGCAGCACCATCGGTGCTCTGCTCAGGATCGGCGAGGGGTACGACAACATCTTCATTGTTCGGCGGGCGGAGTTGGCCGAACTGGGACTCGCGCGAAACGGCCTCGATGCAACCCGCGCCCAATCGGTTGAGTTTCAGGCGATCGTCGGCGATCTCGTCAGTATCGCCGAGGCGACCAGCGCCGAGGCAGCATCGGTCTCGCAGCGCAATCTTGGCGATGCCCGCTGGTTCATCATCGCCGTATCGGTGGTCAGCCTGCTCGGCGCAATTCTGGTCATGTTCCTCTATGTGAGCCCCAGGGTCATCCGCCCGATTGAAGACATCACCGCGTCGATGACAGCTTTGGCCACCGGTGACACCACCGTGGACATCCCCGGCCGTGACCGGCGCGACGAACTTGGCCGGATGGCGCATGCGCTCGGGGTGTTTCGCGACATCACGATCGAAGTCCAGAAGTCCAACTTGCGGGAAATCGAGACAGCCCGCCGGCGCCTTTCAGACGCCATCGAGAGCATCTCGGAGGCCTTCTCCCTCTATGACGCCGAAGACCGACTGATCGTGTGCAATGAGATGTATGGCAACCTCGTGCACCCGGAGATCAAGGACCAGATCACGCCGGGAATGAGATTCGAAGACATTCTCCGACTGGCGCTGGCCAGAGGTTATCTGGTGGAGGCACACGGGCGGGAGGACGAGTGGCTGGCCGAACGCCTGGAGGCTCACGGCAATCCCGGGCCACCGCGGATCATGCAGCGCACCGACGGTGTCTGGATCATGCTGAGCGAGCGGCGGACAGCGGAAGGCGGTGTCGTCGCCGTGTATTCCGATATCACCGAGATGAAGGAGCGCGAAGCCGAACTTGCGGAGAAGTCACAGGCGCTCGAACAGCTCTCCAACCAGCTGTCGAAATACCTTTCGCCTCAAATCTACCAATCGATCTTCAGCGGCGAGCAGTCAGCGGTCGTTGCAGGTAAACGCAAGAAGCTGACCGTTTTCTTCAGCGATCTTGTCGGTTTCACCGAAACGGCGGACCGGATGGAGTCGGAGGATGTAACGCAGATTCTCAACCAGTATCTGACCGAGATGTCCGACATCGCGCTGGCCCACGGCGCGACGATCGACAAGTTCGTTGGCGACGCCATCATGATCTTTTTCGGTGATCCAGTGTCGCGTGGCGTCCCTGTCGACGCGGTTGCCTGTGTCAAGATGGCACTCGCCATGCAGGTTCGCCTCACTGAGATGGCCGAGTCGTGGCAAAGCTATGGCATGGCGCAGCCGCTCAGGTGTCGGATCGGCATCACGACGGGGTACTGCACGGTTGGAAATTTCGGCAGTGAGAACCGGATGGACTATACCATCATCGGGGGGCCGGTGAATCTGGCCTCACGGCTGGAAGGAGCGGCCGAACCCGGCAGGATCCTGGTGTCCGGTGAAACCCATGGGCTCATCAAGGACGAGATCGCCTGCGAGGCGAAGGGACCGATCACCGTCAAAGGAATCGCCTATCCCATTGAAACCTATAACGTTATTGATACGCGTGAAAACCTGCGCAAACGGCATGGCCGAATCGCCGAGCACGGCGAGAAGATCAGTCTCAGCGCTGACGTGGAGGCGATGTCGGAGAAGGAGCGTGCCGAGGCGGCACGGCTCCTACGGCGCGTCCTGGCAGAGATATCCGACGACGAAGCCTGACGGTCGGCCGGCTTCGCCGTCGTTAGCGGGTTGATATCGAACGCTACTTCTTCTTCTTGAACTTCACGACCTTCTGAGTCTGCTCGCCCAGCCCTTCGATCCCGAGACGCACTGTTTCGCCACCCTTGAGGAATCTCGGTTTGGGTTTCAGGCCCATCCCAACCCCGGGCGGTGTGCCGGTCGTGATGACGTCACCGGCCTCCAGCAACATGAAGCGGCTGAGGTAGCTGACCAGATGCGGCACGGCAAAGATCATCGTTTTTGTGCTGCCGGACTGCATCCGCTTGCCGTTGACGTCAAGGAACATGTCGAGGTTCTGTGTGTCCTTGATCTCGTCCCGCGTCACCAGCCACGGGCCGAGCGGGCCGAACGTTGGCGAGCCTTTGCCCTTTATCCACGTTCCGCCACGCTCCAGCTGGTGTTCGCGCTCTGAAACGTCGTGACAGACGGCATAACCCGCGACGTGCGACAACGCCTTTTTTTCGTCGATCTGATAGCCGCCACGGCCGATAATCACCGCCAGCTCGACCTCCCAGTCGGTTTTCTTTGAACCTGGCGGAATGACCACATCATCGTTCGGGCCGACGATGCAGCTCGGCGCCTTACTGAAGATGATCGGTTCTTTCGGGATCGGCGAGTTGGTTTCCTTCGCATGATCGACATAGTTCAAGCCAATGGCAATGAAGTGCCGGACATTGCCGACGCACGGACCGATACGCGTGCGTGCCGATACCTTCGGCAGTGTCTCGGGATCGATCTTGCGGGCTTTCGCGATCGCGCCGGCAGCGAGTGTCGCCGGCGTGATGTCGTCGATAGCGCCGCTCAGGTCACGGACCACGCCCTGTTTGTCGAGTATGCCGGGTTTCTCGCGACCCTTCGGTCCGAAACGGAGCAGTTTCATCGGATGTCTTCTCCTCAGGTTTGCAGATTGATTTCGAGACGGCGGGAGGGGTGCCGTCAAACGGGTGAGCCATTGTTTCGGTACATGTCGTCAGCCGCGAGCCCGTTTTCGCCAAACACCGGCCACAGGGGCGCGGTCGTCCGCGGTTCCTGAACCCACATTAATCCGAAGGCGATGCGCCGGAGTTATCTACATCCTCCCCGTTTGTGATCGACTACCCCGTTCAAGGCCACGGCTCAAGGTGCGGCAACTCATAATCATTCGGATTGCCGGTCTTGCTCCGCTGGTGCGCCGTCAACAATGTCAGTAATATTGACCTAAAGAGGTGGCGCAATGCGGATCGAAGTGCTCTTGCCGCTGTTGGGATTCGTGGTCGCCGCCACTACTACGCCAGGTCCGAACAACTTGATGGTTCTGGCGTCGGGCGCCAACTGGGGCCTGGGTCGCACCCTCCAGCATATCGCCGGAATATCGCTTGGACTGCCATTGATGACCGTCGCGGTTGGCTTGGGGCTCGAAACCGTTTTCGAGCGCTATCCGCTCATCCATGACATCCTGAAATTCGTTTCCTTTGGCTACCTCTTGTTCCTGGCTTGGCGCATCGCCCGGGCCAAGCGTCCGGTCGCCAGGGTAGACCGGTCGAGACCCTTGAACATATTTGAGGCAATGGCGTTCCAGTGGGTAAACCCGAAGGCATGGGCGATGATCTTCGGCGCCACGGCGCTATTCACAACCAACCATGGCGACCCGATCGTCGAGGTAGGTATGATCGCCCTGACCTTCGGTCTGGTCTGCCTGCCAAATGGCGTTGTCTGGTGCTTGTTCGGGACGGCGATCGCCCGGCTCCTGTCAGATGATCGCCATCGCCACATCTTCAACATCGCCATGGCGACGCTGCTGATAGTCTCCGTGGTTCCCGTGCTGTTGTGACCAACGACCCTTTCGACGGCCAAAAAAGAAAACCCGAAGGTTCCAGTGGTCGCGGCTGCAGGCTGCTTTGGGAAGGTCGGACGACTGGCAAGCCGTGATCGTGCCACGGAACTGTCTTTCGAATCAGCTACATGGACAGCATTCTCATCACAAGGACTTCCAACGCATCGAGAGAATCCCAGCGCGCCGCTTCGCGAACATGTGCGGCCGCTTGCAGCGTCAGGCATTTCATTTAGTCCTTTCTGGTGTCAGAGCGCGGCGTCCTTTGATGCCATCTGCAATCACACCCGATCATGCAATTCCCGGCGGTTCCACAAATGCGTTGACGCATGCAAACCGGGTCTGTAACCGACCCGGATATGCTGTTTTGAAAGGAGTGCCCCGCAATGAATGGCGAAGCAAGTGCCTATGGAACAGCTGGCCTGTGGCGTGCCAAACGCCTGATCTCGGGCCTCTCAATCGTGATCTTCCCGGTGATGTTGCTTTTCGGGTTCGTGACGCATCCCGACATATTCAGCTTGGAAATGGTCACTGACCTTGACCCATGGATTGCCGAATGGCGCGGCAATCTGATGTTTCATGTAGGCCATTTGCTGGTGATGTTTGCGGTGCCATTCATCTTTGTGGCCACGATCCGACTGACGTCGCTTTTGCACGCAGACGGCGCCTGGTACGGGCTGATTGGCGCCATCCTCGCTGTATTCGGCGCGTTCATGCTGGCTGTCGACAAGGGCGCACTGACTTTCGTTCTGACCGCGTTCATGAACATGCCGGAAGCGCAATTCGCCGCCATCAAACCCGCACTTGAAGCGATCTTTCAGCGTCAGGGTTGGCTTTGGATTACATGGGGCTTCGTGGCTTTGCCTATCGGATTTGTTCTGATCACCATCGGGCTGATCAAAGAGCAGATCGTTCCACGCTGGCAGGGCATCTGCACGATCGTCGGCCTGGTTTTGTTGATCAATCCGGACATCGAGATCATTAGCAGCACGGGTGCCGCGCTTATGTGCATCGGTCTGATCCCACTTGGCCTGAAGGATATGATCGGCAGTCTGGGATGAACGGCCCTTTGGGGGAGCGATGCGTGGCAAATGGGGAGTTTGATATCGTGCTTTGGGGCGCCACCGGAGCAGTCGGTCGTCGCGCAGCTTACCATTTGGCGCACCGCACATCGCGGAGCGACATCCGATGCGCCCTGGGCGGGCGCGATGCGGAAAAGCTTAAGCGCGTTCGGGATGACCTTGGCCCGGCTGGATCGCACCTTGAGATCGTGGTCGGCGACAGCAAGGACAGGGAATTCCTTGCATCGCTTGCCGGACGGAGCCGCGTGATCTGTTCGACCGTGGGTCCGTTTGCGCTTTACGGCAGCGAACTGGTGGAGGCCTGCGCGAAGGCGGGCACCCACTATTGCGACCTGACTGGCGAACCCTACTGGATGCGGCAGATGATCGATGCCCACCAGGCAGAGGCTCAGCGGTCAGGCGCCCGGATCGTGCATTCCTGCGGCCATGACTCGATCCCGTCCGATCTGGGTGTGTTGTTCCTCCAGAAAGCGGCAATCGAGCGCTTCGGCTCGCCCTGCCGTGACGTTCGCATACGGATCACCAAGTTCCGCGGCGGCTTCAGCGGCGGCACGGCTGCGAGTTTCGTCTACGCGATGGAGGAGGGTCCAAAGAACCCGACCATCGGGAAACTCATGGCCGATCCTTACGCGTTGAATCCGGCCGGCGAACGCGATGGCCCTGACGGGCCCGATCTCATGATGCCAATCCGGACAAGCTTTGATCCTGAACTCAAGGTCTGGACCAAGCCGTATTTCATGGCCCCGATGAATGCCAAGACGGTCCGCCGCAGCAACGCGCTGCTCAGGTATCTCTATGGCAAGGACTTTCGCTACAAAGAAAGCGACACGTCGAGGCCCGGCATTCGCGGCTGGTTTGGCGCCATAAGTTACACGCTCGCCGCACGCCTGTTCCTGATCGCTATGGCACTTCCTTTCACCCGAGCCTACCTGAGGAAAAACGTGCTTCCGAAATCCGGAGAAGGACCGGGTGCGGAGGTGCGCGAACGCGGCACCTACGAGATGATTGCCATCGGCGCGCACGCAAATGGCCAGGTCATCCGGGCAACGATCGTCGGGCGCGGCGATCCGGGCGTCGAATCCACAAGCCGCATGCTTGTCGAAGCAGCCCTTTGCCTTGCCGAAGACGATATTGCTGTCGGGGGCGGCTTCTGGACACCCGCCTCGGCCTTGGGATCGCTTTTGCGAGAGCGCGTGACAGCGCATGCCGGGCTGAGCTTTGAATTGATGGAGTAATGTCTCAAGGACATGGTGAAATCGGCAGGCTGCACATGAAAGCGCCCGATTGCGCTGGGCCGGAAAAACTATCTCTTCATGGGATCAGAGGGCGGGGGCAAGGCCGCAGCAATCGCCTACACACCGATCGAGACGGCGAAGCTGAACGATGTTGAGCTACGGGCCTGGCTCACCAATGTTCTCGGCCGCATCGCCGACCACAAGATCACAAGGATCGACGAACTTCTCCCTTGGCGTTACGCTCAAGTCTGAGCGTAACAAAGCAAACGCTGACCGCGACAGAGTGCGCAGACCGGAGGGCGCGGCGAAAGCATGGCGAAGGGACCAGCATACAGCCGCGTAGCCCGGTTTTACGACCTGCTGGACCTCCCCTTCGAATATTGGCGGTATCGACCGATCCGGCGCCTTTTGTTCGACGGCGTCGGCGGCGCGGTCCTCGATGCTGGCGTTGGGACGGGACGGAACATGCCATTCTACCCACCAAGTGGCGAGGTTGTGGGAATCGACCTCAGCCCGCAGATGCTGGCGCAGGCCCACAAACGCAAGGCGCGCCTTGGCGTTGCGGTCGAATTGCGCGAGATGGACGTGCGCGCCACCGACTTTCCCGACGAGTGGTTCGACTTCGTGATTGCCACGTTTCTGTTCTGCGTGCTCGAAGACGAGGACCAGCAGCCAGCGCTTAGCGAATTGCGCCGAATCTGCAAACCAGACGGCGAAATCCGACTTCTCGAATACACATACTCGGCCAACCCCGTGAAACGCTTCGTGATGCGGCTTTGGGCGCCATGGGTACGGCTGATATACGGCGCCGCATTCGACCGTCACACTGAGCGCTACGTGGCGGCTGCGGGTCTTGAATTGGTCGAGGAACGCTTCGTGTTTCAGGACATCATCAAGCTGCTTGTTCTGAGGCAACAATAGTGCGGAGGTCGGTTCCGACCGCATCCTCGAAACTTGGACCAAAACCCGAATGTCACAAGACTCCACTTCACCGGACGCTTACGTTTTATCAGCCAGGCAGGTGCGCTGTGGCGATGGCAAGGCAACCCGCGCATCGGCACTTCCGAACACTGTTCGTCTCCGACGTCGATCTTGGCTGTCGTGGGTGCCAGGCGGTTCCACAACGCCGGGCGCGGGTGCAATGGTTGCGACCGCTTCGCTTCAAAGTGAGCTCGAATCGCGCGGTTTCAGCAACCTGCTCAGCTGGTCGCGCGGTGTCGACGCGAATGCCTTTCGCCCCGGGGGCTCTTCGTTTGACGCCAACTTGCTTGCGACGACGGCTGCTCGCTGATACGCCGGCGCATGGTTGAATTATCACTGCCGGGGTTGGCGGACCTCCAACGGGCGGCGAGGCGAATTGCTGGCGTCGCCGTGAAGACTCCCTTGGTCGAGAGCCGGTTCCTCAACGAGACGCTCGGTTACCGTGTCCTGCTCAAATGCGAAACTCTCCAGCGAACGGGGAGCTTCAAGTTTCGCGGTGCCTATAATGCCCTGACGGCGCTCGATGCGGCCGACCGTCGGCGCGGCGTCGTGGCAGTATCATCGGGCAACCATGGCCAGGGCGTTGCCGAAGCAGCGCGGCTACTCGGCCTGCCGGCGACAATCGTCATGCCCCGGGACGCGCCGGCGAGCAAACGGGTGCGGACGCTCCGCAGTGGCGCAACCATTGTCGATTATGATCGCGCGACCGAGGACCGCAACGCAGTGGCCGCCGGTATCATCGAATCGACGGGCGTGACGCTGATCCATCCATTCGACAATCCGGACGTCATCGCCGGGCAGGGAACCGTCGGACTGGAGATCACCGAACAGGCGGGCCGTCGAGATGCCGATGTATCCATTGTGGTTGTGCCCTGCGGCGGCGGCGGGCTGTCGGCTGGTGTCGGACTGGCAATTCGCCCGCTATTCCCCGATTGTGCGATCCGCCTGGTTGAACCTGAGGGCTTTGACGACTACCGGCGATCCTTGGCAGCCGGACAATGCTTGTCCAATCCAACCACTTTCGGGTCGGTGTGCGACGCCTTGATGGCTGAGGCGCCGGGGCCGAGGGGTTTTGTCATCAACCGGGCTCACCATGCCGAGGCTGTGACGGTCAGCGACCAAGCGGTTCTCGACGCCGTTGCCTTCGCCGCGCGTGAACTGAAACTTGTCGTCGAGCCGGGCGGTGCGGTGGGTTTGGCGGCGCTTCTGGAAGGGAAGATCAATTGTCGGGGCGGAACGGTCGTGGTGGTCCTGTCCGGTGCCAATATTGATGACTCACTGCTGGCTAATGTGCTGACGAGGAATTGGCCTCGTCTTCAGCCCCACAGCGCCGCAGTCGGCGGATGGACAAGGCTGTTGTCGTAAACGAGGCCCGGTTGGCGATCGCGGGCGAGCAGCAATGGACCGTCGAGATCGACGAAATCGGCACTTTGGGCGAGCAGCATCGCGGGCGCCATCGCCAGTGATGTCGCCACCATGCAGCCGACCATGACCTTGAAGCCAAGCGCGCGGGCCCGGCCAGCCGAGTGCAATGCCTCGGTGAGCCCGCCGGTCTTGTCGAGCTTTATGTTGACGGCATCGTATCGCTGACGAAGGGCAGCGAGATCAGTCGCTACGTGGAAGCTCTCGTCGGCGCACAGGTCTACGGGATGGCTCATGGTGATCAGGATCGCGTCGTCGCCGGCGGCAAGCGGCTGCTCGATGAGCGCCACGTCCGCTGACCGGCATGCTTCCAGGTTGTCGGCAAGATTGGCGGCCGACCAGCCTTCATTGGCGTCGACAATGAGACGGGCGGCAGGCGCGGCCGCGCGGATCGCGGCGATGCGGTCGCGGTCCCCGTCCTTACCGAGCTTGACCTTGAGCACCGGCCGGTCTCGCGCCGCTCTCGCAGCCGCCGCCATGGCCTCGGCAGTGTCGAGACTGAGTGTGAAAGCTGTTTCCACTGGCCCCGGTTCGGTGATTCCGGCCATCTGGGCGGCGGATTTTCCGGTGAGCTTGGCCTCCAGATCCCAGAGGGCACAATCGATAGCGTTTCGCGCCGCTCCCGGTGGCATGAGACTTTGCAGTTGCTTTCGGTCGGCGCCCTGCGTCAACGGCTCGCGAGCCGTTTCGATGGCCGCCAGGGCTGTTTCGGGTGTTTCGTCGTATCGGCCATAGGGCAGGGACTCACCACGCCCGCAGGCGATTCCGTCGCGAATCGTGACGACGACGACGGTCGCGCTTGTCTTGGTTCCACGAGAGATCGCGAACGGGCTGGCGAGCGGCCAGTTTTCGACTGCGACTTCGAGACTTCTCGGCATGTGTGACGCCCGGATCTGTCAGCTTGCCGCGGCGGGACTTCGCGGGCACACTCCGCGCGACTCTAGGGTTCCGACGTCGTGTTCTCAAGGTGGCGCGGGACGAAAACGACTTAGCACGGGCCCGATGGCGAAATCCGATGTGATGGCTGGAGCGACGCTCGATCTTGATACCACCGGCAGCGAGACTCGGGTGGCCGTTGGCGGGACCTGGATCATCGCGACCATAGCTGCGGTCGAATCGCGCGTGGCGTCCGTTGTAGGACAAGCTGGCGACCGGGTTGTTCTGGACCTTTCCGGCGTCGATCGGATTGACACATCCGGTGCGTGGCTGATCCGGCAGCTTGAACTGCAGTTGGCGGTAGCCGGTGCCACCGTCGAGATGCGGGGCGGATCGGAAAACGCCCGACGACTCCTGGAGGCCGTCGCGCGGGTTGGCGGCGAGGATGTGGAGCCACCTCTACCACGTCCGATGTTGCTCCTCCTGTTGGAACGGACCGGGCGCGCGGTGTCCCGCGCCGGAGTCGATTTTGTCCAGGTCATTGCAATTCTAGGGGGCGTGATTGGCGGTCTGATCCATGGTTTCGGGAGGCCGTCGCGACTGCGATTCACTTCGGTAGTCTACCATCTCGACCGAACCGGCTTGCAGGCCGTTCCGATCATTGCGTTGATTTCATTCCTTATCGGTGGAATCGTCGCTCAGCAGGGGGTGTTTCAGCTCAGCTTTTTCGGCGCGTCGGATTTTGTTGTCGATCTGGTCGGCATCCTTGTCTTGAGAGAACTCGGCGTATTGCTGACCGCTATTCTCCTTGCCGGTAGGTCCGGCAGCGCCTACACGGCCGAAATCGGCTCGATGAAGATGCGGGAGGAACTTGACGCGCTGAAAGTCATTGGACTCGATCCCATTGAAGTGCTGGTGATGCCTCGCATCCTGGCGTTGGTGATCGCGCTGCCGCTGCTCACCTTCGTTGCAGATATGTCCGGCTTGATTGGCGGTGCGTTCGTCACGTTCGTTTACGGAGACGTACCCCTGGAGCGTTTTATCCTGCTGCTGCGCGATGCGGTTGATATGAGCACGTTTATGGTCGGCCTCATCAAGGCCCCGTTCATGGGCCTGATCATTGGGCTGATTGCCGCCAACGAAGGCCTGAACGTGGAGGGCAGTGCCGAATCACTCGGTCGCCAGACCACCTCATCGGTGGTGAAATCGATCTTCATCGTGATCCTAGCGGATGGTATCTTCGCGATCTTTTTTGCAGCGATCGACTATTGAACATGACCGGAACGATGACATCCGAACGAGCGCCAGAGGGCCTCGACACCGAAGCCGTGGTGATCCGCGTTCGTGGACTGACCTCCGGGTTTGGCGACATCAATGTTCTCGAGAACCTCGACCTTGACGCCTATCGCGGCGAAATCCTCGGGGTGGTTGGCGCATCGGGCACCGGTAAGACGGTGTTGTTGCGGACCGTTCTGGGCTTGATTCCCAAGCGGGCGGGAACGATCGAGATCTTCAATGTCGACCGTGCCAAGGCGGATTTGGCGCAACGCGAGGCGATTGACCGACGCCTCGGCGTACTGTTCCAGCAAGGCGCGTTGTTTTCGTCGCTGAATGTGTTGCAGAACGTCCAGGTACCCATGCGGGAGCATCTCAGGCTACCCCAATCGCTCATGGATGAACTGGCGTTGCTGAAAATCGAATTGGTCGGGTTATCAGCCGACGCCGCCATCAAGTTCCCGTCTGAGCTGTCGGGCGGGATGATCAAGCGAGCCGGGCTGGCGCGTGCCCTCGCCCTGGACCCGGACATCCTGTTTCTCGACGAGCCGACCTCCGGCCTCGATCCGATCAGCGCCGCCGAATTTGACGACTTGATCCGCACGTTAAGCGATACTTTGGGCCTTACGGTATTCATGGTAACGCACGACCTCGACAGCCTGCATACGATCTGCGATCGGATAGCGGTCCTGGCGGACAAGCACGTGTTAATCGAAGGTGCCTTCTCGGACATGCTGGAGTTTGAGCATCCATGGGTTCGCGCCTATTTCCGCGGTACACGAGCCCGCGGAATCAACGGCTGAGGACTGACGCCCACGATGGAGACCCGTGCGAGGTACGCTGTTATTGGCGCTTTCACCATCGCGGTGATCGCCCTGGCCTTTGGCTTCATCTACTGGCTGAAGCGGCTCGACGAGACCGGAATTCGGTCGACTGTCTTCTTTGAGTTTTCAGGGAGCGTCGGCGGATTGGCGCCCGGTGGTGCTGTCTTTTTTGCCGGGATCAAGGTTGGAACCGTTACTGGCCTGGCTTTTGACCAGGACGATCCAAACAAGGTTCTGGTGACCGCCGAGGTACGCCAGGACGTACCCATCAAGATCGATTCGATTGCCGAGGTCGGTTCGAACCTCCTGACCGGGGTCGCGTTTGTCGATATGTCCGGCGGCAGTCCCGATGCCGAGAGCCTGTTCGACGTCGATCCGCCGAAGATCATCGGCCGCAAGTCGGCGATCGCCGATGTGATCGGGGCGGCAAGTTCCACGATCGTCAAGATCGAGGGCATTGTCACGCGGGTTGACGGCTTTCTGCAGGCCAATGAAGCGGCAGTTACGAAGACGGCCGAGAACGTCGAGAAATTTACGGCCGCTCTTGCCGATAATACCGATGGCATTCAGGACTTCCTCGCCAATGTAGGGGATATGTCCGAGACCGTTGCCGGGCTGTCAGAACGGCTGACCGACGTCGTCGGCAAGGCCGACGATATCATTTCCGCGGTCGATCCGGAGCATGTCTCGTCGATTGTCGAAAACGCCGATCGACTGGTCGCGGGTGTCGCCAACTCGACGAGCGACATTGAGGACATCACCGGCAAGATCAAGGAAGTCGCTGACGATCTGGTGGTATTTTCCGAGGGGCTGACCGAGACGCTCGGCAAGGTTCAGGGCGTTGTCGACGAAATCGATACCGAGAAATTCGCGTCGGCAGTCAATAACATCAGTGATTTCACCGACTCTCTGAACAAGGCAGCACCCAATCTCGACGGTCTGGTTGCCGATGCGCGGGCGACCGTCGCCAGCGCCAAGGAAATTGCAGAAAACGCCAATGCTTTCGTGGCGAACCTCAAGGAACGCACTACCGATGTCGACGAGATCATTACCAATGTCAAAGACCTTTCGGCACGGTTGAAGACCACATCGGAGAAGATCGACAAGGTTCTTGATCGGGCAAGCGGCTTCCTCGGCGAATCCGGTGACGAGGGCGAGAATTTCTTCACCGAGGCGGCGGCGGCAGCGAAATCGATCCGGAAGATTACGGAAACCTTTAATAAACGTGCTGATGCGATCCTTGGCGGGGTTGCACAGTTTTCGGATCGCGGTCTCGCGGACATTTCCGCACTGGTCAACGAGCTGAGAGCCTCGGTCGCGCGTATCGATCGCGCCATTGTTGACCTGTCTCGGGATCCATCCGGGGCGCTCTTTGGTGGTAATTCGTCGGTGCGCGAGTACAATCGGCGTTGAGTAGCGGGCGCGGCGGCGTCCGGGTAAGGGGGCGTGATTGGCTTTCGCGGGGCGACTGAAGGTGCAGGTCAGAGTCCTGACATCGCTTGCCATGGTCGCCATGGTCGGCGGCTGCAGTCTGTTCCGCGGCCCGCCGCCGGAGACTTTCGAGTTGGTCGGGCCCGACAGCATCCCGCACCTGTCGTCAGGAACGACGGCGCAGATTCTGATCTCGGAACCGATTGCTCTGAAGACCCTGGACAGCGAGCGGATCGTTGTCGCCTCCGGTCCGCGGCTGTCCTACTACCCCGATGCCAAATGGCCGGATCGGATGCCCAAGGTGTATCAGGCCAAGGCCATCGAGGCCTTCGAGAAGTCGAAGCGCGCCAAGGCGGTCGGTCGACCAGGCGAGGGGCTATCCATTGACTATCAGGTTCTGACGACGGTTCGCGCCTTCGAATTTCGGCCGGAAGGGGACGACGGCGGATACGCCCATATCGAGGTGTCGGTCAAGATCATGGACGATCGCAACGGCCGGATCGTCGGGGTCAGGACGCTGACCGGTGGCGCTCCGGTTGCCGGGGATACCGCCGAGGCTGTCGTCGCCGGCGTTGATGCCGCGCTGTCGGAAGTTCTGGTCGCGCTTGTTCGTTGGACGCTGACTGTCATCTAGCCCACATCTAGCCCGCTTCTCTGATACTCCGCGCGGCCTGCGGGGTGCAGATATGGTGTCAGGTAGCGACAGGTCTACGAGATCATACGGCTGAGCTACGTGGCGCCGGAGATTCCCTCCGAGATGCAACCCTTC
>JAAEOR010000717.1 GCA_024222895.1 Hyphomicrobiales bacterium
GCTGGTGAAATCGAATGGCCCATGCTGGCATGATCCTGTCCCGTGACACCACCGTTGATGTCGGGGCGTGGCGATTAATACTCGCACGCCACTGGCCCTTACCGGCCGTGCTGCCGGCGCCATGAACCGGGACAAACACGGCGCAAACCGCTATGTGGTTGCCGACCGCCGCCCCGATTCGAACCCCAAAGCTCCAAGGAAGACCGTGATGGAATATCGCCTGCTCGGCCGCTCCGGCCTGAAAGTTTCGACCGTCGCCATGGGAACCATGACCTTCGGCCGCGACAAGGACGCCATCGGCTCCGTCGGGCTCAAGGACGCCCGCAAGCAGATCGATCTCTGCATCGATCATGGCGTCAACCTGATCGATACGGCCAATGTCTACTCTGCCGGTCGGTCCGAGAAAATCACCGGCGCCGCCTTGAAGGGCAAACGCAACGATGTCCTGCTGGCCACCAAGGTGCGCTTTGGCATGGGTCCGGGACCCAATGATCGCGGCCTGTCGCGCCACCACCTCATTGCCCAATGCGAAGCCAGCCTGAAGCGCCTCCAGACCGACTGGATCGATCTCTATCAGGTTCACCAGTGGGACGGGCAGACGCCGATCGAAGAGATCATGGCCGCCCTCGACTATCTCGTCTCCGCCGGCCTGGTGCGCTACATCGGCTGCTCCAACTGGTCCGGCTGGCACATCATGAAGGGTCTGGCCGCATCCGATCGCATGGGCGGCGCCCGGTTCGTCAGCCAGCAGATCCATTACACGGTCGAGGCACGGGAAGCGGAATACGAGCTTGTCCCGATTTCGCTGTCGGAGGGCCTGGGCATCCTGATCTGGAGCCCGCTCGCCGGCGGGTTGCTCACCGGCAAGTTCCGTCGCGGCAAGAAACGACCCACCGGCACCCGGCACGCCAAGACCTGGCGCGA
>JAAEOR010000718.1 GCA_024222895.1 Hyphomicrobiales bacterium
ATCGCCGGCGGCGAGCCGCGGCTCCGGATCGACAAATGGCTCTGGTTTGCCCGCCTGGCCAGGACGCGGACGGCGGCGCAGAGGCTTGCCGTTTCCGGCCGGGTCCGCATCAATCGCGAGAAGAATACCAGCGCCAGTCAGTTGATCCGCGTCGGTGACGTTCTGACCGTCACACTCGACTCTGGCGTGCGGGTGTTGCGCGTGGTGCTTTTGGGCGAGCGACGCGGACCAGCCTCCCTTGCTCGCACGCTTTACGAAGATCTGACGACACCGGAGCCGGGTTCCCGGCGCCGGCAGCCGATTGCCCGCGTTGGACCGAGACCGACCAAACGAAACCGTCGCCGACTCGATGATTTGTGGTCTGCAGAGCAGAGAGAACAGGATTTTCTCTCGGAAAAGAGTTGACCGGAACGGACCGTTTGCCTTCTGAGGCCGCGCCGAACGAGCTTTCTTGCGCGCCCACGGGAATCCATATACCCAACCGGAGCAAAATCGGGTTGAAGCCACCGACAGCACCCCGTCATCTCGAGGAATACCGGTGACCTATATCGTTAATGACAACTGCGTCCGCTGCAAATACATGGACTGCGTTGAAGTGTGCCCCGTCGACTGCTTCTACGAGGGCGACAACATGCTGGTCATCCACCCGGACGAGTGTATCGACTGCGGCGTGTGCGAACCCGAATGTCCAGTGGACGCCATCAAGCCGGACACTGAACCGGGGCTCGAAAAGTGGCTGAAGGTGAACGCGGATTTTGCGGCGCGATGGCCCAACATCACGATCAAGCGCGACGCGCCTGCTGACGCAAAAGAGTTCGAAGGCATTGAGGGCAAGTTCGAGAAGTACTTCTCGCCCGAGCCCGGGGAAGGCGACTGACGGAAATTGCCGCAGTGCAGCGAATCGCTGATCATGCACCGCAACACTGCGTATAGTGCAATGCAGCATTGCCCTCAATGGTTTACCGCTTCGGCGGTAAACCATTGAAATTTACAGTTTTTGTGCTATGTTCAGGGGTGAGTTGGAGTAATCCGACGCTCCGCGCGCATTTCGCGCGCCTGTGCAAGCGTTGACCAATCCCCAGCGTTCGGCTGTGTGACCGGCCTGCCGGGCGGGGGAGTGCTGTCGCCGCTTTACTAGGGCGGCAGCGATGAGTGTGCCCGGCGTCGAGTGGAGGCACGAACAGTGATGTCAGCGACCGCAAGCAAAGCCAAAAAGACCGCGGTGACCCGCGTTTCGGCGAACAGATCTGCAAAAGCCGCGAAGACGGCGCGCCCGGCCAAGGCTTCAGGCGCAAAGCGTGCGGCAGCCGCTGCGGCCAAGGCCGCGCCATCGCGCAAAGCAACGTCCAAGTCGAAATCGACCATCGCAAAGAAACCGGCGTCGAGCCGGCAGAGCACCGCCGCGCGCAAACCGGCCGGCGTCAAGACCAGCGAGCGCAAGAAGCCGGCTGCCACTTCCAAGCCGACATCTCGCCGGGCTTCCACACCGTCTCGGGCGGCCGCCAAAAAGCAGATTGCCAAGGCCACGCCAAAAAAGGCGACAGAGCCGAAAAGCGCCAAGGCCGCCGCTGCGACGAAGAAGGTCGCCAAGCCGAAGGCCGTCAAAGCGGCAGCCATAGCGAAGAAGAAGCCGGCAGCTACAAAATCTGCGGCCTCGAAGCCAAAGACCGTCGTCAAGCCGAAGGCAGTAGCCAAGCCGAAGGCCGCAGCCAAGCCAAAAACCGTCGTCAAGCCAAAGGCCGCGGCCAAGCCAAAGGCCGTAGCCAAGCCAAAGGCCGTAGCCAAGCCAAAGGCAGTAGCCAAGCCAAAGGCAGTAGCCAAGCCAAAGGCAGTAGCCAAGCCAAAGGCAGTAGCCAAGCCAAAGGCAGTAGCCAAGCC
>JAAEOR010000719.1 GCA_024222895.1 Hyphomicrobiales bacterium
CTTAGCAAAATGAAAGTATGTCCTGAATTCAGCCGGATGCCGTAGGGCTTTGTGCACGTGCCGACCAACGCATTGCTGGTTCGGGGGGACCGTGCTCTCATACGACCGTTCTTGCCTGTACGGGTGGCCGGCCTCCGTAGTCAGCGCCGGGTCTGGGACTTGGGGGAAGGGCGGGTCAAATCGCCCTGGGTCTTACAGCCACGGACTCGGCCGAACACGCCAGCGCGTCAGGAAAGCCTTCCACGAATCAGATCCGCTGCCTTTTCCGCGATCATCACCACTGGCGAGGCCGTGTTGCCGGAGACGATCTTCGGCATCACCGAAGCATCGACGACCCGCAGCCGATCCAGGCCTTGCACCCGCAGGTCCGGCCCGACGACCGCCATCGGATCATCACCCATCCTGCAGGTCCCGACCGGGTGGAAGATCGTGGTTGCAATGTTGCCGGCCTGTTCAAGGACCTCGGCATCGGACTGGTGTTCCGGACCGGGCAGTATTTCTTCCGGCGCGTAGGGCACGAGCGCTTTCGCGGTCATGATGCGTCGTGCCTGGCGCACCGACTTCACCGCCACAACGCGGTCGCTTTCGGTCGACAGATAGTTCAACCGAATGTCCGGTTGCAGAGTGCTGTCGGTGGCGGTGATATGGCACGAGCCGATGCTGTCCGGGCGCAGGTTGCACACCGACACGGTGATTGCCGGGAACGGATGCAGCGGGTCACCGAGCCGGTCCGTCGACAGCGGTTGCACATGGTACTCAAGGTCGGGAGTCGCCTTGGCGTCGTCCGACTTGGTGAACATCCCGAACTGGCTGGGCGCCATCGACATGGGTCCGCTGCGGGTCGCCAGATATTGCAGTGCGATCCCGGCCTTGCCGAACAGACTGTTCGATCGGGTGTTGAGTGTGTCGGCATTCTCGACGCGAAACACCGTCCTGATCTGCAGATGGTCCTGCAGGTTCTCGCCGACACCTGGCAGTGCATGGCGCACCGGGATGCCGAGGTTGCCCAGAACGTCTGGCCGACCGACGCCGGAAAGTTCCAGGATCTTCGGCGTATTAATCGATCCGGCCGTCAGCAGGACCTCGGATTCGGCCGTCGCCCGGTGGGTTCGCTCGCCCTGGCGATAGATCACCCCGCGCACCTCTCGGCCGTCCATGATCAGGCTTTCGGTCATTGCGTGGGTGACGACCCTGAGGTTGGAGCGATTCATTGCCGGTCGCAGAAACCCCCTGGCGGTGTTCCACCGGATGCCGCCGCGCTGATTGACCTCGAAAAAGCCCGAACCTTCGTTGTTGCCGTCGTTGAAATCCTCGCGGGGCAGGATCCCGAATTCCCTTGCGCCCTCCTGCACCGCAAGAAGGATGTCCCAGGACAGGCGCTGCCTTGCGACTTTCCATTCGCCGCCGGCACCATGCAACATCGTCTTGCCAGCATGGTGATCTTCCGATTTCACAAAGTAGGGCAGCACATCGTCCCAGCCCCAGCCGACATTGCCCATCTGGCGCCAGCCGTCATAATCGGCCGCCTGTCCGCGCATATAGATCATGCCGTTGACGGAGGTGCAGCCGCCCAGAACCTTGCCGCGCGGATAGGCGAGGCTGCGGCCGTTCAGGCCTGGTTCTTTCGCGGTCGTCATCATCCAGTCGGTGCGCGGATTGCCGATGCAGTAGAGGTAGCCGACCGGAATCTGCACCCAGTGGTAACGGTCCGAGCCGCCGGCTTCCAGGAGCAGAACACGAACGGCCGGATCCTCGGTCAGCCGGTTGGCCAGCACGCAGCCGGCCGTGCCGGCGCCGACGATAATGTAGTCGTAGCTGCCTTCGGTGTTGGCCGTTTGACCCATGGTTCAGCGTCCCGCTGAAGAGTGCGATCAGTATTTCACCACCAGCTTGCCGATCGTGGCACCCGTTTCGATCAGACGGTGTGCCTTCTTCAGCGATGCCGCCGACAGGCCCTGAATAACACGGGTTTCGGTGGTCGCGACGATGCCGTCATCAACCAGGCGCGCCATGCGTTCCAGGATCTGGCCCTGGCGATGCATGTCGGATGTCTGGAACAGCGAGCGGGTGAACATCAGTTCCCACATCAGCGCGGCCGACTTGCCCTGAAGGGCCGAGATGTCCAGTTTTTCCGGTGTCTCGACGATCGTGCCGATGCGCCCCTGCGGCGCCACAAGCTCGCACATGGCATCCCAGTGCTGCGCGGTATCAGCGTACTGGACAATGTAGTCGACATAGGTGCGCCCCGTCGCGCGAACGGCTTCGATCAGGTCGCGATGATCGACGACATGATGCGCCCCCATCTTGCGGCACCAGGCTTCCGATTCGTCTCGGGAGGCCGTGGCGATCACCTCAAGCCCGGTGAGCTTTCGAGCCAGCTGGACAGTGACGGAGCCGACGCCACCGGCACCGCCAATGACCAGCAGGGAGGCCGGTCGTTCGTTCGTCGGAACCTGGAGGCGGTCGAAAAGCAGCTCCCAGGCCGTCAGCGATGTCAGCGGCAGGGAGGCGGCGGATTCGGCCGGCACAGACGAAGGGGCCAGCGATGCGATCCGGTGGTCGACACATTGGAGCTCCGCATAGGAGCCGGGACGGTTGGCGTCCCCGGCGTACCAGACACGGTCGCCGGATTTGAAACCCGTCACCGCGGGTCCACTTGCACGAACGGTTCCGACCGCGTCATAGCCGAGAAGAAAAGGTGAGGGATGGGGCGCCTCGACCGCTGTCCACATGCGCCGTTTGGCGTCGGCGGGATTGACCGAGATCGCCGCGACTTCAACCAGGAGGTCATTCGCCTCGGGTTGCGGGTCCGGCAAATCGACATCGAGGAGACATTCCTCCTCGTCAATCGACAGCGACTTCAGGAAACCAACGGCTTTCACGATAAATACTCCTTCTCGTCGCGCATTCTTTTCTGCGCGGCCCAAAATTCACCCATCACTTCGATGAGATCGAGATAGATGCGGTAGCGCCGGTCATAGTGAGCCTTCATGGCCCCATCCGGCTTGAAGATCGCGCGTTTGCGGGTCATGGCGGCTACGCCCTGTTCATAGTCGGCGAAGAGTTCAGAGCCGATGCCGGCCGCGATGGCGGCACCAAGCGCACCGGTTTCATGGCAGTCAGCGACTGTTATCGGAACACCCAGGCAATCGGCCATCATCTGGGGCCAGTGCGGGCTGCGGGTTCCGCCGCCGGACATGACCGCACTGTCGAAGGCGACCCCGGCGGCAACCAGAACCTCGATGTGGCGGCGATGTTCGAACACCACGCCCTCGAAAAGCGCCCGCAGAACGTGACCTTCGGTGTGCCATCCGGCCAGGCCGCTGAAGCCGGCCCGTGCATTTGCCGATTGACCGGAACCATAGAGAAAAGGGTGAAAATACGGGTCGTCGGCGTGGGGCGTGACGGTTGCGATGCGATCATTGCAGAAACCGAAGGGATCGTCGGGGTGGCCGCCGCGCTCGACGAACTCGCGCACATACCACTCCAGATTTGCAGCAGATGTCGCACTGGCATCGATGCTGACGAACCGGGCCGGGCCGAAGCCTGAGACCATGAACACGTCAGGATCGATGCCGGGCGTGTCGGAGAAAACCTGATTGATGCTCCACGTGCCGGCGATGATCGAGGCCTGACCGGCACGCACGACGCCGGAGCCGAGGGCCGACGCGACCACGTCGAACAGTCCGCCGACAACCGGTATCCCCGGCGCCAGACCCGCGACCGCCGCTGCCTCGGCGGAGACTCTTCCGGCGATATCCGTCGGCCCGATCAATCGCGGCAACTTGTCCCGGGCATCGGCGATGCCGTAGAGATCCAGAAGACGGTCGTCATAGTCGGTTTCCGGCATGCGCAGCAGGCCGCCGCCACTCATGTCGGAGATGTCGCTGACGCGTTCGCCGGTCAGTCTGTAGGTGATGTAGTCCTTGCACAGGAATGCCGTGCCGGCGCGCGCGTAAAGGTCCGGCCGGTGCTCCCTGACCCAGGCCAGCACCGTCGCGGTCTGCGACGGCCACGGTTTCTGCAGGCACAGACCGTGGAGGACTTCGCCACGCTTTTCCGACAGATTCTCTGCCATGTCTGCCGCGCGGGTATCCAGGGACTGGATGCCCAGCAACGGTGCTCCGTCGGCGTCAAGAAGGTAAAGACCGTTGCCGTGGCCGGCGCAGCCGATCGCCAGGATTTCACCGGGATCGACATCGGCCTGGGCCAGGCAATCACGGATCACCACACAGGCACTGGACCACAGCTCATCGAGATCGCGCTCGACGTGGCCGGGATGCGGCTGGCTGGACGCACCGTCGCGTGCCGAGCGGGCAACCTGTCTGCCGGTGAGATCGAACAGCACCGCCTTGGTGACGGTGTTGCCGGCATCGAGGCCGAGAAGGTAACGGCCAGGCTCAGTCACGATTGTAGATATCCCATGCCTCCTCGCCGGAGGCACCGTTGTGAATCATCGCCATCAGTGCGGCGACGACGGCGTTGGGGTTGTCGTGTTGATAAATATTGCGACCATAGACCAAGCCCTTGGCATCTTGCCCCAACAGCGTCGCTGATTTGAGCAGGACCGCCTTCAGGTCGTCCTTGCCGCCGCCACGGACCAGAACCGGGCACCTGGCCGCTTCGACCACACGATGGAAATCCTCAGGGTGCTCGGTCGGATCGGCCTTGATGATATCTGCCCCCATCTCGGCCGCAAGCCGCACCAGAGTCACGATCTTTTCCGCATTGCCGTCAACCTGGTAACCGCCGCGGACTTCGTTGGGGAGCATGACCAGCGGTTCGATCATCAGCGGCATTCCATATTCGGCGCAGGCTGCCCGCACCCGGCTGATGTTCTCAACGCATTGGCGGAACAGCTCCGGCTCGTCCGGCAACATGAAGAGATTCACGACGACGCATGCTGCATCCATCTCAAGTGCGCCGATGATCGGTTCGTCGTGGTTCTGCAGTTGCGACCACATCACCCGATGCCGCTGATCGTTGTAGGGATTGCCCATGTCAATGCGCATCACCAGTGCCGGCTTGTCCTTCTCCGGACGCGCCTGCAGCAGGTCAGCCTGGCCATAGGTCATCTGGATGGCGTCGGGTCTGGCCGAAATCAGGGTGTCGACGACCGCAGCCATGTCCTCAAGCCCAATCATGAAGCTCGGCTCGTTGCACACGCCATGGTCAATCGCCACGTCGAGGCAGCCCCCATGGGTAAACAACCGATTCATCCGCGCCTTGGTGCTCACACGCATTCTTTTCTCCTGTCGGTCTGACGCCTGGCGAGCGTCAGGGAAACGCCGTGATAGTCGTTGAGATCGGCAGCCAACGCTGCCCGCTCGGCCGCAGCCTGTTCGCTGGTCCAATCGAGGGCGGCGCCGGCGACGGAAACGAGCGAGTCGACAATTTCCAGCGACAGCTGGCCGGTTATGGCGAGATCGGTGCGGCGTAGCGCAAGGTCACCCAGATGGACAACCTGTTCGTTGCGCACCAGGTAGTCGATCTCGGCCAAGGTGTAAGCGCAACCCGGCACCAGTGGCTCGTCCGCAGAACCTTGCGAACAATATTCCTGAACGGTTTCGCCCTTTGTGCCGTAGTGGTCAACGAGATGCGCCGCGCGGGCCTCATCCAGGCCGAAACGCTCCCGGTAGCGCATCACAAGATCTTTGCGGCGGTCGGGAAAATCCCTGCCGCCGCCAATCGGCAATGCCCGGCTGGAGCGTCGGCGCTTGACGCCAAGCTCGCCCAGGACATCCGAACAGGTCTGTTCAGCAAAGGCTCGAAAGGTCGTCCACTTGCCGCCGACCATACAGATCTGGGGCGGCGAGCCGTCGATGCGCCGGGTAAAATGGCCGCGGGAAATCCGCCCGGTGAAGGCGTGGTTGCTGCGCGGCAAAGGCCGGATACCACTGAAGCTGAAAACGATGTCACTCGTGTCGACCGCAATGTCGGGAAACAGCCGCCGCAACGAGGAGAGAATGTAGTCGCGTTCATCGTCTTCGCACCGCACCCGCGACGGCTTGTCAACCCGGATATCAGTGGCCCCGGCGAGTACCCGCCCGAGATAGGGAAACGCGATGCAGATACGTCCGTCGGCATTCTCGAAATACAGCATGTGCCCACCCAGCGCCTTGAGCAATGCCGGGCTGTCGATCACCAGATGCGA
>JAAEOR010000720.1 GCA_024222895.1 Hyphomicrobiales bacterium
CCACGAAAAGAACGTCATACTGGTCATCCGACTGCGAGCAGCCGAGGATCTGCTTTTCGTGAAGTGGATCGTAGCCGAAACCCTCGATCGTCACGCCGGCCCCGGTGAGGCCCTCGAAGGCCGGGCTGATCTCTTTCAGCGAATCGATGAACGGATCCTGGATCACCTGAACCCGAAGGTCGACGTCACTGTGATCGCCGAGTTCTGCGCTCCAATCGACCGCAGCGGCCGATGTTGTCATCGCGGTCAGCGCAATCGCCGATGCCGCCAATCTGAGATTGTTTGGTCGTTTCATTTCATCCTCCTTTGATGTCTCACTTCGTACTACTCGGACACACGAAACGCTGGTGTTCGCTTCGTCTTGCGCGACCCGCCCTGACCCGGGCGCTTGCGGCCGCGTTTCTCAACGCCGGTGCCGTCCTTGCCGACGGCCGGCTGAATACCGTTTCGGCGGCGACGAACTTTGCCCCGCCCGCCCCCATCGGTGGCGTTCTCCAGAGAATCAGGCACCTCGATCGGCAACGTCGAGTCACGGATTTCGAGAGTACAGGTCAGGACTGTCGCTCGCGGCTCGCCTTGTTCGCCGTCCATGCGAACCGTCAGACGGTCCCAGGCCGCCCGGGAAATCTCCACCGAGGGCTGGCCCACGGCCGTCAACGCCGTGCGCCGCGCTCTCATCCATGGATAGTCGTCGAAGCCGACGAGGGACACGTTCTCTGGTATCTGCATGCGACGCTTCGCCAAGCAGGTCAAAGTCGCCAGCGTTGTCATAGTGGTCAAAGCGAAGATCGCAGTGGGAAGCCTGTTCCGCGCCATCCAGCACTCGAGCGTCTTGGACGCTTGCGTCGGCTCAGGTCCCACTTCGACCAGCCGCGCGACACCGCCGAACTGCTTGATCTCTTTTTGCGCGCCGCTGATCCGCTGCCGGATCGGCAAGAGCCCCATGTCCGAAGCCACCATCAGCACGTCACGGTGGCCGATCTCGGAGAGATGCTTTGCCGCGATCGCACCACCATCCTCGTTGTCGATGACGATGCTGTCGGCGATCGTTGCGTCGCCGACGCGATCAACTAGGACGAAAGGTATCTCATTTTTGTTGGCGACAAGCCTCGCCGGTATTGTGTCGGTACAGGGAACAACAATCATACCAGCCGGCTGCCACGCCATCAGAGCATTCAGGCGGCTCTCTTCGATATCCGCGTCGTCGGCGGAGTTCCCAACAATGATTTCATATCCGCTGAGCCGAGCGAGGCTCTCCACCTCCGTGATGATTGAGATGAAGAACGGGTCCGACAAGTCAGGCACCAGGATAGTGACAACCCGGGTCCTGCCAGAACGAAGGTGGGATGCCGCCCGGTTAACTTCGTATCGCAATTCTTCGGCGGCTTCGCGTACGCGCTTGGCGAGGTCAGCGGACACGGGCTTGGTGCCGTTGAAGACATTGGACACCGTGGCGGTAGAGACCCCCGCTTGCTTGGCAACGTCCTTGATGGATACCACCCGCCGCACCATTCGCGACCGTCCTCCCACAGTATTATCGTCTTTTAAACGATTTACTGTAAAACGATTAACACCAGGAAACGCAGCTGTCAACGCCCCTTCGGAGGACGACCGGCGCTCCGGCGGTTACACTCATAACCCAAGACTGGCGCGAACAGACGAGGTCGGGAGATGACCAAGGTCGGCCGTGGGGTCTCACGACAGACGCGGACCAACGGCATGTGTACGGCGCCGCGTCGGTGAATTCGCTAATCTGACTGTGCAGGTCATTATGGCCGGGGAATCCTATCGCTGCGTAGTGGATGCTCTTGAACAGGCCGGCGAAGCGCGTGAAGAACACCGTGGCGGCGGAGACCGCTGTGTGCTTGGTAACGTCCTTGATGGACACTGTCTGCCGCGTCATTCGCGACTGCCCTCCCAGAGCAGTATCGCCTTCAACCGATTTACAGGACCTTGTCGAACAGGTTCACCCGTTACTTTTCCATTGTCATGGATCAGAGCCGACCGCGCCTTGATGCGTGTCAATCAAGCGTGCAGACCGAGAGAAAGCTGGTTGGGCGGAAGCGACCGGGAGCGCCCCTCGTTGTCGCCGGTCGCTCGTGCGGGGTATGGTCCCCATGTGTTTCGAACCGACCTTCGCGGTGACGCGATTTGATGCCACGGTTCCAATGGCGCACATCGGCCCGCAGCAACGTCTTGCCGGGCGCCCAACAGGCGAGATGGGATCAACGGAATGGCAGAAGAGACGGACCTCCATCGTTTCATTCAGACCGCCCCGATGTGCAGCACCCATGAGCACACGGAGTATGAGTCGGGCTACACGGCCAATCCGCCCGACGTTCTGAACAACTTGTTCAACAACTATGTCGAGGCCGATCTGGTCGTCGCGGGGGCGAGCCCCGACGCCGTAAAAGTACTCTTTGACCGCACCAATCCCAATATCCGCGCTCGGTTCGCGGGCAACGAAGAGGCCTGGCAGAGGGTCCGCCACACAGGCTACGGCGAAGCCGTGGGCGTCATCGCCAGCGAACTCTATGGAATTGAAGAGATTTCCTCTGAAACGATCGAGGCGGCGCAGCGCCTCGACCCATACCCGGGAGGGCCAGGCGACCGCCTGAAACTTCTCAAGGATGTCGCCAATCTGGACCACGTTCAGATCGACCACATGGCGCGACGGGTCCCCGCCGAATCCTACGGCCAGGATTTCTTCCTTTACGATATCGGTGTCTGTCGCCTCTGCGACGGAACACCGGACCTGGAGCGGCTGTCGACGGAGACCGGAATTGAAATCGACAGCTTGCCCCGTCTGCACGAAGCGATGGCAGAGGTCTTTGCCCAGAACGCCGATCTGGCCGTGGCGGTCAAATCCCAGCACGCCTATCACCGGACATTGCTCTGGCAGAAGCGCAGCGACGAGGATGCCGAAAAGGCTTTCGAAATCTGGCGCGCCAAGGGCGTCGCGACACCGCATGAGGACCGCCTGTGCCTTGGGGACTGGTGCTGGGGGAAGCTGGTCGAACTGACGATCGAACACGACCTGCCGTTCAAGCTGCACACCGGATACTACGCTGGCTACGGCACCATGAAGATCGATCGGATACAATCCGGGCACCTGTGTTCACTGCTTGAAGCGTATCCCGCAGCCCGGTTCACATTGATGCACATCGCCTACCCTTACCACGACGAACTCATTGCCATTGCCAAGCACTTCCCCAATGTGTCGCTCGATCTTTGCTGGTCCTGGGCAATCCACCCGATGGTCACGGCAGACTTTGTTCGCCAGTTCATCCACGCCGTTCCCTACAACAAGCTGTTTGTGTTCGGTGGCGACTCGTTCTGGCCAGCCGCCACGGTGGGATACGCGCTCCAGACGCGTACCTGGCTGACCCGAGCCTTGCAGCAGGAGATCGACGACGGCCTGATGAGCGAAGCGACCGCGATCGCGCTTGCCCGGAACCTGATGATGAACAATCAGACCGACTACTTCGACCTTGAGGTGAAGAAGCGCAATGTTCGGAGCGCCGAGGCCGGCGAGCCGCCAGCCAATCACCGTCTCAAGGCATCGTTGCAAGACGCCTCTTCCATCTGGGCCAACGATCACCTCGTTCACGGACCTTGGAGGTGATCGACCTGGTTTTATCGGCCCGCGGCCTGACGTAACCGGCGGTGTTGACGGTGGTGACCTACGCCGTGCCTTGCGCTGGCCCCGCGAGAGCGCCCTCCTCGGCGATCTGCTTCTCGATCTCGTCCAGCAGCCCCGAAAGAGCCGCTTCCGCGTCGGCGCGGGGAACCCCTTCGGCCATCATGCTGCCGATCAACCCCGCTGCTCCATGTAGCGCGGTGGAAAAACGGGGCAGCCCCGCCGTGGCCTCCCACGCAGCTGCCGCGGGAATCAGGGTCAGCGAAACAATGTCCTGAGCGTGACAGACGACGCAATGGTCCGACGGGTCGTGTGTCACCAATTCATCGAGATCGATAGCCATTCAGTACCACCTTGCTGGGAAAGGAGCCGCACCATGGACGGTCTCCGAGTGCCTGCGGACGTTTTGGGCGGGTCCGGCGGCTACGTCAAATGATTCTGTAGGCGCCAATCGCCGGTATCAGCGACCATTCCGTGTGAACATAGGCCGGTCGACGCCCACGTCTGGTCGACATCCGGACGATTCCGGTTACTCCGGCCTTCCGGCGCCGAAGCTCGTCGCAAAGACGATAGCAGTCAAACAAGGCTATCTGATCGGCCAGTACTATCTCCCGGATCCAGACTGTTCGCACAATCTTCGGCCCCGCGAAGCAGGCCCTAATCGGGCGCATAGTGGCACCGGTCCAGTCAGCCCAAGCTCAGGCTGCCAAGGCTGCCCCTAGCTCCACGCCCTCTACGGTAACGCGATGCATCAAGCGGCGATAGCCATGGTAATCGTTGACCGCCTTGTGTTAGGTCGCGCGGTTGTCCCAGATGGTGATGTCGCCGGCCCTCCAGCGCACGCGGCACTGAAACTCCGGCTGCCTGCAATGATCGTAGAGCATCGCGAGGATCGCGCCCGATTCGTCCGGACTGAGCTGTTCGATATGGGTCGTGAAGACCGGGTTCACATAGAGCCCACGCCGGCCGCTAAAAGGATGGGTGATGACAACTGGGTGCCGTGCATCCTGCGTCGCCGCCTCGGCATTGCCGAAGCGTCCGGTCGTCGCGAACTCGGTGTCGCTGATCAAGGCGCCGAAGACGTGGCGCGAGGAATGGATCGCAGTCAGCCCGTCGAGAAAGATCCTCGTGGCAGGCGAGAGCGCTTCATAGGCTGCGGCCATGGACACGAACAGCGTATCCCCGCCAAGGGGCGGCACCTCGATCGCACGCAAGATCGAACCCATCGCGGGAATCTGATCGTAGGAATGATCGGTGTGCCAGCTCTCGCCGACAGCCTCCTTGTGATCCTTCTCCTTCAGCACGGTTGCGATTTCGGGATAGCCCTCGACAGGCTTGAAAAATCGGTTGACATTGATCGGGCCGAACCGGTGGGCAAAGGCCATGTGATCCTCGGGCGCGCAGTCCTGCGCTCGCAGCACGACGACCGAGTGTTTTACGAAGGCGTCGTGGATCGCGTCGAAATCCTCGGAGCGCCGGATATCGGCCCCCACGATTTCGGCACCGAGTCCACCAGTCAAAGGCAAAATCTCCATAACGCTCCTCCGCGCCACAATTCGCCGTTCATTACAGCGACAAAACAATGACCTCAAAAACAATAGCCGGAAATTCCGACGACCGCGTTTGAGGACAAAACCCTCGATCTGGCTCAAGCAAA
>JAAEOR010000721.1 GCA_024222895.1 Hyphomicrobiales bacterium
ATCCAGACCGGCAACAGGTACGCGGACGCCTCAAATCGGCAGGGACTAATTGGCAGCCCGGCGGCGCTTTCAGCCGATACACCGCGCTTCGCCACGAGGCCGCCCGCGCAATAACAAGATTAGCACAAACGGCGGAGCAGACCAACGGTCATGAGCCACACCTGTCGGGAGCACACGAGTTGTCCGGATTAGGTAGCAGACGAGTTGCCGGGTTTGTTTATCGCGCCACGAGGCGCCGCTGTCATGCCGGCTTGCCGGATAAGCGTCGTGGCACGGCCTCGGCCCGGCGGGTTCCGGTCGATGAGATTGACTGGATGCTCGATCGGTATCGGACAGTCCAACCTGGCTGGAACGTGAAGCACTTCCACGAGCAGCTAGCGCGCCTGACCACAATCAACAAGGCCACAAGCAAAAACAGAAACGGACAACCAGTGTGTGATCAAAACCGAAGAACCGCGAGTGGCATCGACACGTCGAGATTGTAAGCGCATAAGATCGCACTGTGCATATGTCTTGGATCGCCTTCGAAACGAGGCCGGGCCGCACCCAGGAGGCCGCACCTCCGGGTTGACCGGGTCTGGCAGGTTTCCGGCACACTAATACCCGATTGCATCCGCGAAGAGGACGCCGAGCGCGCCATCGGCCAAGTAAAAAACAGACAAATGGCGTGGAACTCAAGAGCAAGTCTGGCGGATTTATTCCACCTCTGGGCTATTCGACTCCGGCCGCCTCGTCTTAAGAAACGGCGACCGCTCCGTGAACTTTTGCAAGTGTCGATATCACCCGCGGTATCTAAATCTTGGATTAAACACAAAACATCATCGACTTAGAATTAGGTCATAATGACTGCATTCGCTTGTCCTTAATGTCCGGTTGCTAAGAGTTAGATCCATCCAGGCAACGAGGGATACGCGCTCTTCTCCGGCGTAAGCGCGGGCATGTACACATCGCGATCCGGGTGCACGGCGTTGGCGGCGATTTGTGGCCACCCAACCAGGCGTGGTCGGCTTTGTCTCGAAGACACTGGCCCCGCTGCCCTGCGAAGGAGATGACTGGACAGGCCATCGATCAGGAAGTTCTTTTCAACGATTCCAAAAGCCCCCGGATCGGATGAACGGTCAACGGAACGCCAGTTCAAAGCCGATCGGTCGAAAGACGAGGTGGCGGAATGTATTCGAAACGAGGTTGACGCCCTCAGCACGCGCCCTAGGTCGATTCAGCAAGTAACCGAGGAGGAGGGGAACCGCACCATGGACGCAAACGCTTACCTTGGCGCCGAGGACGCCCTGAACAACCTGCTTTCGCAGGTTGGAACAATCAAGGGATCGAAGTTCGGCGACGTATTCACGAATAGATATATCCGACGATTTTTAACTATTTTTGATAGTAGTCGAGACCGACTCATGATAGCGTGTCTTGCGCCAACAACTCGATTTGAGTCATACTGCCGCACCCTCGCGCCCGCCGGTCTCATCAAACAGGGAGGCGCTTTGCGCCGACGGTCATGGCCGATCCAGTAATCGAGAAACTCAGCGGCGACACGCTCGCCTATCTCGAAGGCGCAGGGTCGAAATTCATTGATCAGGGAGATTCGGCGAGCGTGTCCGACACGGACACCACCGACTTTGCCGATGGCTCACTGACGGTGACCATCAGCAGCGGCGGAGACTTCAGCGAGGATTTTCTGTCCGTCAACGACAAAGGCTCGCTCACTGTTGTCTCGGACGAGCTCGTGTTCAGCGGAGACACGTTTGCCACCTTCACGGGCGGTAGCGACGGTGATGCGCTGGTCATCGATTTCAACGACAGCGGATTTGCGGGCATTGATGCGGTCTCGGCACTGCTCCGGGCGATCACCTATCAGAACTCCGACGATGAAAACCCCACTGTGGGTGACCGCACGGTGCAGTTCATGCTCGACGATGGCGGCGGCGGATCGGCCAGCGTGGACGCGACCGTCTCGATCACGCCGACTCCCGACGACCCGGTGATCGCCGATCTCGAAGACGATGTCCTCAAGTATACGGAAGACGATGCTGCGACGGTTATCGATCAGGGCACACCGGCGTCGGTGACCGATGTCGACTCCGCCAATTTCGACACGGGGTTGTTGTCCGTGGCGATCACGGTCGGCGGCGTTGCCGACCAGGATGTCCTTGGTATCCGCAACCAGGGCACTGGCGTCGGCGAGATCGGCGTCAGTGGCTCGGACGTCACTTTCGGTGGCGTTGTCATCGGCACAGTTTCCGGCGGCAGCGGTGGGACACCGCTCGACATCCAGTTGAACGCGACGGCGACCCCGGCGGCGACCTCGGGGTTGCTTGCCAACATCACCTACCAGAACACCAACACCGACGCGCCGTCGGTCGCGAGAAGAACGGTCTCGTTCGATCTCAACGATGGAGCGGGCGGCATCGCCGACCTCGAGGCAACCGTCGATGTCATCGCCAAGAACGACGCGCCGCTGGTCCACCTGCCGCCGACGTCGCCCACGGTCACGGAAGATAGCGAGGACATTTCCATTTCCCCGGCGATTGGCGTCGAGGATGTCGACGGCGATACGCTGACAGTGACCATGACGGCATCGTCAACCATGACGATGACCACGATAACCAACCTTGTTTTTTCGGAAGGCAACGGGCTCGACGACCAACTGATGAGTTTCACCGGGGCGGTGGCCGATATCAACAATGCACTGGCAACGCTGAGCTATACGCCTACACCCGATCAGGACACCGGCGGCCAGATCGCGATTACCGTATCGGACGGCAAGGACGAGACGACCGATACGTTGACGATCAACATCACGCCATCGCAGGACGAGCCGGTCACCACCTCGCATGGCGGGGCCTCCGAAGTGTTTCTCGACATCGCAGAGAACACCACCGCCGTGACTCAGGTTACCGCGGAAGATGCCGATACCGGTGACGTCCTGACGTTCAGCATCAAGGACTCTGACGACGGCGCCTTCTTTGATGTCGACCCGGTGACCGGCGTCGTATCGTTCAAGTCGGCACCCGACTTCGAGACACCGGCCGATGGCGACGG
>JAAEOR010000722.1 GCA_024222895.1 Hyphomicrobiales bacterium
CGCCATCTTCTCGCCGCCCAGATAGCCCCGCATCTTCATCCGATATTCGAGGTCGGCGATCTGTTCCTCGTCGGCGAACACCCGCAGATCACCGGCATGGGTGAAGTCCACCTGGGTTGCAAACAGCGTCGCCGACTTGATACGCGTATCTTTCTTGACGGCCATCCACGCAAGGGTGACGGACAGAATGGTGCCGCCGACACAGTAGCCAACGGCGTTCACCCCGTCGGCGCCGGTGATTTCCAGGGCAACGTCGACCGCCTGCAGCACGCCCTCACGCATATAGTGTTCGAAGCTCATTTGGGCGTGGACCTCGTTGGGGTTCACCCATGAAATGACAAACACGGTGTGGCCCTGATCCACACACCAGCGGATGAACGACTTTTTTTGCGTCAGATCGAGGATGTAAAACTTGTTGATCCACGGCGGCACGATCAACAGCGGCCGGCTGAGTACCGTTTCCGTCGTCGGCGCATACTGGATGATCTGGCACAGGCTATTTTGAAAAACGACCTTTCCAGGGGTCGTTGCCAGGTTCTCGCCAAGCGCAAAATCACCCTCGCCGGATTGTCGAATTTTCAGATCGCCATGGCCGGCCTCGATGTCCTCGGCCAGGTTGTGCATGCCGCGAGCAAGGTTGCTGGCGTTGGACGAGAAGGTCTCGCGCAGCAGTTCCGGATTGGTGAGAACGAAATTGGACGGGGCCAAGGCATCGGCGATTTGGCGCATATAGAAAGAGGCCTTCAATCGCGTATCGGGGTCGATCTCGTCCGCCTGATCGACCATGTCCTGAGCCCAGCGGCTGGTGATCAGGTAAAACTGCTTGAGGAAGTCAAAGTAGTTGTTTTCGGCCCATTCCGGGTCGGCGAAACGCTTGTCGCCGGGTTCCGGCTCCACCGTTCCCGGTGCCGGTTCTCCCATCATCCGTTTCAGGGAGTTCGACCACAAGTCGATGTAGTTGGTTATCAGCCGGCTCTCGGCCGAAATGGCGCGCTCCGGGTCGGAAAGCCAGTACTCGGCAACCTGGGCCAGTGTTTTGGTGATGTCGCGGACCCCGTCCGGGACCTCGAAAGACGCCTTTCCTTCCTCACGCGGTTTGAGGTAGGCGGAAGCGGCCTTGCCCGCTTCTTCCATCATTCGGGCGATGTTGTGCGCAAACGCCTCCGGGTCATCGAGACCGAAACCTTTGGTTGGAAGATCGTCTTTGGTCATTCCTGTCCGATGCCCGTCGAGAGCGGTCGACCCGCTTTTTCGACATATTATCGCGTGATGGTACAACTTTGTAAGATGTTAGCAGATCGGGCCTTAACGCTTTGATCACCATAGTCTCCCACGATGACGGCGAGATCACGTTGAAGCGCGTGGTCGTGGGCCGCGTATGCCGTTCGGTGGTGCTCGCCTCGGTGCTGGTGTTGGGTGGCTGCATGCAGACAACGACGGGAAATCTCGCGCAGCCTCCGGCGGCAGGCAACCCGCTGGTCTTGAACAGCGCACCGCAGACGCCGGATGGTGTGCCGGATCCGAATGCCGGGCCGGCGGCTGCGACTGCCGCCTCCGGTGGCCCGGCCGCGTCAACGCCCGAGCCAATACCGGCGACTGCCGCACCGGCTGCCACCGAACCTCTGGCGGTTGCGGCGCCGGATCGCCAGACAGCGCCAGTGGCGGCGCCGGCCAGCGCGACGATATCTTCGGCAAAGACGGAAAACGGCTACCCCAATATCAACGTGACCCCGGCCCAGCCGGGCGGCGTCCTGCTTCCGCCCGACGAACGCAAGCGGATCATTAGCGAACTCGAGGCGTTACGAGCTGGTCAGGGCGAATCCCCGTCCTCGGGCGGTGGAACGTCGGCGTTGAGCAGCGAAGCCGAAACGCACGGCGAGCGGGCCTTGCAACAGATTGAAAAATGCTCAGAAAAGGGCGCGGCTAAGAAATATCCCGAATGCGCGCCCACCAACTGAGATCGGTGAATAGACCATGATGAACGACTTCTACAGCGTCCGGCGGCTGCCCCCCTATGTCTTTGAGGCGGTCAATCGCCTGAAGGCCAGTGCACGTGCCGGTGGCGCCGACATTGTCGATCTCGGCATGGGCAATCCCGACTTGCCGACACCGCGGCATATCGTCGAGAAGCTGGCCAATACCGCTCAGCGCGAGGACACCCATGGTTACTCGGCCTCCCGTGGGATCAATGGCCTGCGCCGCGCTCAAGCTGCCTACTATTCTCGTCGTTTCGGCGTCAATGTCGATCCGGACAGCCAGGTGATCGTTACCATCGGCTCGAAGGAAGGCTTCGCCAATGTCGCCCAGGCGATTACGGCACCCGGCGATGTGGTCATGTGCCCCAATCCCAGCTATCCGATCCATGCGTTTGGGTTCTTGATGGCTGGAGGCGTGATCCGGGCGCTTCCGGCTGAGCCGGACGAAAACTATTTCCGCGCCTTGGAGCGCGCGGTCGTTCACTCGATCCCCAAGCCCCTGGCGGTGGTGGTCTGCTATCCGTCGAACCCGACAGCGCATGTTGCCGACCTTGATTTCTATCGGGATCTGGTGAGCTTCGCCCGCCGCAACGAGCTCATCGTTCTGTCCGATCTCGCCTATTCCGAAGTCTATTTTGATGGCAATCCGCCGCCATCCATTCTCCAGGCGCCCGGCGCGATGGATGTGGCAATCGAGTTCACGTCGATGTCGAAGACCTTCTCGATGGCGGGATGGCGCATCGGCTTCGCTGTCGGCAACGAACGACTGATCGCGGCGCTTGGCCGGGTCAAGTCCTATCTCGATTATGGCGCCTTTACACCAATCCAGGTTGCGGCCACGGCGGCGCTCAACGGCCCGCAGGAGTGCATTGACGAGATGCGGGCGACCTACAAACGCCGGCGCGACGTTCTCGTCGAGAGCTTCAGCCGGGCCGGATGGGCGATTCCGGCGCCCACTGCATCGATGTTCGCATGGGCGCCTATCCCGGAACCGTTCCGGCCGCTGGGTTCGCTGGAATTCTCCAAGCTGTTGATCGAAAAGGCGGATGTTGCGGTTGCGCCAGGGATCGGCTTCGGCGAACACGGTGACGGTTATGTGCGCATCGCGCTGGTGGAAAATGAGCAGCGTGTTCGTCAGGCTGCGCGCAATGTCAGGCGCTTTCTTGAAACGGCGGACAAAACGTTGCACAACGTCGTCCCGTTAAACGCCGCACGTTAATCGCAGGGTAGCGTCTTCATCAAACGCCTTCCTGAGGCGCCCGGGCCCGCGCGGCCTGGCGCGCCGACATGTTTGAGCAGGACCGAGAGACAATGGAAGCCACAGCGCCAATAAGGATCGGCGTCGCCGGAGTCGGTACGGTCGGCGCGAGCTTGATCCGACTGATCGAACGACATGGCAACGACCTGGCCGTGCGCAGCGGCCGCTCTATCATGGTCAACGGCGTATCGGCGCGCGACCGCGGCAAGGACCGGGGTGTCGACCTGTCCGGGATGGCCTGGTTCGACGATCCGGTTGCCCTGGCAGGGGATCCGGGCAGCGATATCTTCGTCGAGTTGATCGGGGGAGCCGGCGGGCCGGCGCGAGAAGCCGTCGAGACTGCGATCATGTCGGGCAAACATGTCGTCACCGCGAACAAGGCACTGTTGGCCGATTGCGGGACGGAACTTGCCCGCAAGGCCGAGGCGGCCGGGGTGAGCCTCAATTTCGAGGCGGCGGCCGCAGGCGGCATCCCGATTATCAAGACCCTCCGTGAGACGCTGGCCGGCAACACCGTCAGTCGGATCTACGGAATCCTCAATGGCACTTGCAATTACATTCTCACGCGCATGGAAAAGGAGAAGATCGGCTTTGAGGAGTGCTTGGCCGACGCACAGCGCCTCGGCTATGCGGAGTCCGACCCGAGCTTCGACATTGGCGGCCAGGATGCCGCGCACAAGCTGGCGCTGCTGACTGCGATCGCCTTCGGCACCGAGGTTGACAGTACCTCACTCTATGTCGAGGGCATCTCCTCGATCAGCCCGGCGGATTTCGAGGCCGCGGATGAACTCGGCTACCGCATTCGGCTTCTCGGTGTCGCCTGCAGGACGGAATCGGGAATCGAACAGCGCGTTCACCCCACGATGATCCCCCGCTCGTCGGCGATCGCCCACATCGACGGGGTGACCAATGCAGTCGCGGTGGAAGCGGATTTCGTTGGCCAGCTTATTCTCTGTGGCCCTGGCGCGGGAGGGGAGGCGACGGCCTCTTCCGTCATGAGCGATATTGCCGACATCGCCCGGGGCGACCGGGTCGGGACGTTTGGCCGGCCCGCGTCCGATCTGGAGCCCTATCGCCGCGCGGCGATGCGCGCCCACGAGGGCGGTTATTATGTCCGGCTGTCGGTTTTCGACCGGCCGGGGGCCTTTGCCGCGATCGCTGGCCGGATGGCCGAGCGCGGTATTTCCCTGGAATCGATCGTTCAGCGGCACCGCGCCCCACGCACAACCGCGCCGGGACATCTTGTCCCGGTTGAGCCGGCGCCGGTCATCATGATTACCTATGACACTGCCGAGGCCGAAATTCGTGCCGCTCTGGACACGATCAAGTCCGATGGGCATATCGCCGAAACGCCACAAATGATACGGATTGAGCAGTTCGATTAATCCCATTCGCGAGGTTCGTCCATGAACCAGGCTGTGCGCTTTCCCAAGGGGCCGGCGCTCGATCGCATACTCACCCTTGAGCTCGTCCGCGTGACCGAGCGCGCCGCTGTTGCCGCTGCGCGGCTGCGTGGGCGCGGCGATGAGATGGCCGCCGACCAGGCGGCTGTCGATGCGATGCGGCAGGAACTCAACCAGCTTCCGATCCATGGCACGGTCGTGATCGGCGAGGGCGAGCGCGACGAGGCGCCAATGCTGTATATCGGCGAGGAGGTCGGGAGCAAGACCGGGCCCAGTGTCGATATTGCCCTCGACCCCTTGGAGGGCACGACGATTGCGGCAAAAAACCTGCCCAATGCGCTGGCGGTCATCGCCATTGCGGAGGAGGGCAGTCTCCTCAACGCCCCGGATGTCTATATGGACAAGATCGCGATCGGTCCCGGTTTTCCAGCCGGCATGGTCGACCTCGATGCGCCGGCCGCGGATAACATTGCGACGGTTGCCGCCGCCAAGGGAGTGCCGGTCAGCGAGGTGACCGCTTGCGTGCTCGATCGCCCGCGCCATGCACGGCTCATCGAGGATATCCGGGCCACCGGCGCTGCCATTCGGCTGATCGGCGACGGCGACGTCGCCGGCGTTATTCACACCACGAGCCCGGACGAGACCGGTATCGACATCTATCTCGGGATTGGCGGCGCTCCGGAAGGGGTCCTGGCGGCCGCCGCACTTCGCTGCATCGGCGGGCAGATGCAGGGCCGGCTGGTCATCAATTCCGACGAGCAGCGCGAACGCGCCCATCGGATGGGCGTCGAAGACGTCAACGCCAAGTATGAGATGGGCGAAATGGCCCGCGGCGATGTGGTGTTCGCTGCCACCGGTGTCACCGATGGCAATCTGCTCTCCGGCGTCCGGTTTGGCCGGCAGGCGGTGACCACCCATACTGTCGTCATGCGATCCTCTTCGGGGACAGTGCGATGGATCAAGGCCGAGCATCAGGATCTCGACAAGTTCGACGACGCCCTGTGAACCCTGCAGGCGGGCGCTCCGAATCGCGCTAGGATCGGCGGCATGGCGACACTCGAAGCCGATCCCGTGCCCCAGCAACTGAGTTCACACCAAAAGGAACGCCGGACGTTTCTCGGCGTCGAGCGCTCCGTGACCGGGCGCCGCTGGGTGGAGCGGCTCGACCCGGAATCCGGCCGATTGGCCCAGGCCATTGCCCAAAAGGGTGGGGTTTCCGATATTCTTGCCCGGGTCCTGGCCGGCCGCGGCGTCGACGTCACCGTCGTGGATGACTTCCTCGACCCGGCCCTGAAACGGCTGATGCCCGATCCGTCGTCCCTGACCGACATGGACGCGGCGGCAGCCCGGATCGCCGACGCGGTGGTCCGCGGCGAGGCGATCGCGGTTTTCGGTGACTACGACGTTGACGGGGCCAGTTCGGCCGCCGTGCTCCAGCGGTTCCTGCGCTCGCTTGGTCGCGATACACAGATCTACATTCCCGATCGCATCTTCGAGGGCTACGGTCCCAACGAAGCCGCGATGAAATCACTGGCAGGGGACGGCAACCGCCTGGTCGTGTGCGTTGATTGCGGCTCGACCAGTTTCACCGCGCTCGCCGAGGCACGACAACTGGGCCTGGATGTGGTGGTCATCGACCACCATCAGGTCGGTACCGATTTGCCGGTTGCTGCTGCCGTCGTGAACCCGAACCGACAGGACGATCTTTCCGGTCTCGGGCATCTCGCCGCGGTCGGAGTTACTTTCCTGGCGACGGTTGCGCTCAACCGGGAACTCAGGCGGCGAGGCTTCTTCACCGACTCGCGAACTGAACCGGACCTGCTGCAATGGCTGGACCTCGTGGCGCTCGGCACGGTCTGCGATGTGGTTCCACTTGTCGGATTGAACCGTGCCTTTGTCACCAAGGGCCTGAGAGCCATGGCACGCCGCGCCAACCGGGGTCTCGCCGCCCTGGCCGACGTTGCCCGCCTCGGCGGGCCGATTGCGCCCTATCATCTCGGCTTTCTCCTCGGCCCGCGCATCAACGCCGGTGGGCGGATCGGCGACGCTGCTCTGGGGGCACGATTGCTGGCCTGCGACGAACCGGCTGAATGTGAGGCGCTGGCGGCCGAACTGGACCGGCTGAACCGCGAACGCCAGGCTCTGGAAACGATGATGCTGGAGGAAGCTTATGCCGAGGCGGAAGCGGAGATCGCCTCGGGCGGTGGGCCGGCCATTCTGGTCACCGCAAGCGAGACCTGGCATCCGGGTGTCGTCGGGCTGATCGCATCGCGGTTGAAGGACCGCTTCCAGCGGCCGGCTATCGCCATCGCCTTCCGGCCTGATGGCCTCGGCTCCGGGTCGGGCCGCTCGATCGCCGGCGTCGACCTCGGACGCGCCGTGCGGCTCGCCGTCGATCGCGGCATTCTGGCCAAGGGTGGTGGCCACGCCATGGCCGCCGGATTGACCGTCAAGCAGGACCGGCTCGCCGATCTTCGCGCCTTTCTTGGTGATATGATTGCCGTGTCAGAGAACACCGGCCGGGCCGGTGATCTCCTGATCGATGCGGCGCTGACTGCACGCGGCGCCACGGTTGAGATGATCGAAGCGATCGATCGCGCCGGCCCGTTCGGCGCTGGCCATGCCGAACCGGTGTTCGCGTTTCCCGCGCATCGCATTGCCTATGCCGACAGCGGCGACAATGGCCATGTCCGCCTGTCGCTGGCCGCCCCGGACGGCGCGAAGCTGAAAGCGATCGCGTTTCGCGCGGCCGGCACTGACCTGGGACGGGCACTGGAGGCCCGCCGCGGACAAGCGCTCCATGTTGCCGGTTATCTGTCTGTCGATCGCTGGCAGGGACGGGCGCTACCCAGTCTGCGGGTGGTCGACGCGGCGGTTCCGGACCACTGATCGGTCTCGCCTCATACCCTTGGCATTATGTCTCCCATCCGGCTCCATAGGCTCGCTCGAGCATTGCCCGGCACGCCTCGGCCTGTTCAAGCGCCGACGGCTCTCCCCATCGCCGGGCAATGTCACGCAGGTCGCGGATCGCGACGTCGATTGCGGTAAGGGGATCGATCTCCGGATCCCCGTCCTCCATTTCCTTGGTTTCGTCTGGCCCGATAGTCTCCGACCTCGGCCGGAACGCGACAACGACACCCATACCACCCCCTGACGTCGAATCACTCAACCCGATGCCTCAAGTGTGACGCCCACTGGTTAATCCAATGATTCCAATCGCCGCGATGCGTTGTTTTCCGGTGATGGTATTGCGGTGATGGCATGGACGCCCTCTACGGCTTCCATGCCATTGCCGTAACGTGGGCTGGGGGAAGCCAACGATACTCAGTGCGCAGCGACATGCAGCGCATGAGTTCCAGCGAATGGACTTCTCGGTTGCCCTGCAGTGATGGGGGGGGGACTCCCCACCGTTCGTCAATGAAGAAGTTAGCGGGGCTGTACCAGCGTTTTGACTAGGCGGCATGGGTTTGTCGCGGGTGATTTGGATCGAAGTCCGTCTGGTGTTCAAGCATGGCGCAGGCGACAGAAAGCAAGCGATCGGTGACAGTCCTAAGAGCGAGAGCATGACTACAAGACCGGTTCCGGATCGAGTGCCAAGAACCTGGAAATGGTGCTTCACGGCCCGATTGCCGGGCTCGACTTGAAATGGTAACTCGGCCGTAGCCAGACGTCTTCCAAACGCAATCGAGCCCCCGGACAGACTTGGGCGGCCCGATCTTCGTTTGTGACCGGATTATGGAGAGCGGTTCGTCTGTGGCAGATATGGACGATGGTTCGCGCGTTTCCGTCAACCAGGCCGGTGCGCTGTCGGTTCCCTGGAAAAGAGATACCGGATCGATGGAGTCAAAAGACCGTCCGCGCGTTCACATCGGCCAGAACCGGGGCTCCGTTGACGATGGCATAGCCGTAGATCGAGCCGGAAGCCTGAAGGAGCTGCACGGTAACCGGGAGCACCGCGCCCACCAGCCTGGACGAACGCGCCACCGACCGGTAGTTCCATCGGCAATGGCCCGCAAACTGGTTCTCGTTCTCATTGTCCCGGCTCTGGCCGCGGCCTTTGTTGCGACTGATTTCGGGGCGAGCCTGTCGGGACCGCCGGTCTTGATGGCGCAGCAGAAGAAACGGCCGGGCCTGCTTCGGCGACTCTTCGCGCCGCGCGACCGGCCCAACAAGGCAACCCGGCGGCGCTCCCCATCATCGCGCGGCTCGTTGTCCACCAAACGGCGCACCAGCCAGGCCTGGGGCTCTCGCACGCTCTGCGTCAGGACCTGCGACGGCTATTATTTCCCCATCAGCTACACACCCAACCGCCGGCGCTTCAAGATCGACCAGGTCGTGTGCAAAGCGATGTATGGCGGTGCGGGCGCAGAGCTTTTCATTCATGCCAACGGCCGTCGCGTCGAGCAGGCCGTATCGCTCACGGGGCAACCGCTCGCCTCGAGGCCATACGCGTTCAGGTACCGTTCGACGTTCGACGAATCATGCCAGCACGAGCTGAAGTCGGGTTTGGCCCATCTTGAGAAGGTGTTTGCCGCACGTATTGCCGAGACCAAGGAGAACACGCCGGCCTCCGCGGAAGGGCGGAAGCAGAATCCGCTTCCGGTCCCGGTGGCGCGGATCAATCCAAGCCAAGACCCTGAAACGGCGGCCAATCTGGCCGGCCGGTTTGCGGTCGCTCGGGTCAAGCCGATGGACTCCGAGGAAGTCGCGGTCGCCTCGATCGCCATACGTCGCCTTGGTCCCGAATATTACTATATTGCACCGGCGACGATCGATACGCTATACGACCCGCCCGATCTTGGGCCTGAGTTCAGTCTGATTAGCTCGGCTCATGCCGCCGACTGAGCGAACGAGGGTCGCCAGCGACCAGGATATTCCAGGATATTCGGTGAGGATATTCGGTGACAGTTTACTCAATCCCTTTTGGCCTTTGGCCCGCGTTTCAAGGGCGCAAGCACGCGGCCGGTGCGCTTTTCAAGGGCGCGCAGCCAGCCAGGGTCACCGACCGGCCGGCCGATCGTTTCGGCGCGGCGTAACGCAGCATAGGCGGCGTTCTCGTCAAACCGCTCGGCCAGAAACGCGGCAAAGTCGCCGACCCGGTCCAACACCGGCTGCACCGTGACGACGGCGTCGTCCTCACCCGCCAGATGCGCCCGCGCGCTCGACCAGGCCCAGGCCCGCGGCCGCCTGACCAGGCCGGCCCGGACCGGATTGAACGACTGGATCGAGGCCGGCGAGGGCCACGACTATCTCTCCGGCGGCGCCGGTGACGATACGCTGCGCGGCGAAGGCCAGGACGACACGCTGATTGGTGGTGGCGGCCAGGACAATCTGCAGGGCAACAATGACGACGACGTGCTGGTCGGCGGTGTCGGCGACGATCTCATGAAAGGCGGCACCGGCGACGATGTCTATGTGGTCGGCCGCGACGAGGGCGTCGACCGGATCGTCGAATATGGCGGCACCGACACGCTGGTGTTCGGCTACGACATCGACATCAACGATCTGTCGTTCGACACCAACGCCGGCAACCTCCAGATCGGCGTCGGCCGGCCGGGCAAGATCAAGAACCCGGACGAGGGCAGAACAACAAGATCAAGGAGGAAGTCGAGGTCCTGGAGCTGCCGTCCGACCCGGAAGAAGACCAGCCGCTCGAGGGCGCGCTCGCGTTGATTGACCTTATCCTGGGGCCCATCGTCGAACCCCTGGGAGTGATCGTCAATCCCGCGCTCAATCCGGAGATCAACGATACGATCCTGTTCGGCAGCGGCATCGCGCTCACCGATGTCTCGGTCAACGAATCCGGCGACTCGCTTTTCCTCAGGCTGCATGCCCCCGGCAGTGACGATGTCTCGACCAGGATCGAGATCGTCAACATGGACGACACCGGCGACGATTTTACCGACGCGCCAGTCGAGGTCCTGAGCTTCGCGACGGGCGTCTCGCTGGATCTTTCCGCGATCCATATAGGCAAGACCGGCGACGAGGGACACAACAACGTCAGCCTCGAAGACGGTGAAGTCAAGGGCGGCTGGCTGCATGGCCGTGACGGCAATGACACCCTGACCGGCGGCGAGGGCGACGATGTGCTGATCGGCGGGCGTCATGACGACGTGCTCAAGGGAGAGGACGGCGACGATCTCTATGCCATCGACTATGGCGACGGCCGCGACACCATCCGCGACACCGGCGGCAAGGACACGCTACTCCTCGGCCCCGGTATCCGCCACGACAATCTGGCGATGGACCGCGACGGCGACGACCTGGTCATCATCATCATGGCCAGCGCCGATCAGCACGACTTGGTCAGCGAAGACTACGGCAATTTCGACGATTACATCCGCATCAAGGACTGGTACGGCAGCGACGGCGTCAACCGGATCGAGTTTCTCGCTTTTTCCGACGGCAGCGCGATCAAGATCAAAGACGTGCACGCCCAGGCCTTCGGCGGCGGCGACAGAAACACGACGATGGGCGATGCCCACAACTGGGTCACCACCGGCACCGGCGCGGACGAGATTGCCGCCGGCGACGGCAACGACCGGGTCTATGGCGGCGACGGAAACGACGATCTCGATGGGGACGACGGACACGATACGCTGATCGGCGAAGGTGGTGCTGACACTCTGTTCGGCAATGCGGGCAACGACACGCTTTATGGCAGCGGCGATGGCGATGAACTCCATGGCGGCAGCGGTGACGACGTTCTCGATGGCCAGTCCGGCAGCGACGATCTGGAGGGCGGCGATGGCGGCGATACCCTCTACGGCAGCGACGGCAATGATGACCTCGCCGGGGAGGACGGGCACGATTATCTCAACGGTGGCGGATCCAACGACAGACTGCGCGGCGGCAACGGCAACAACACGCTGACCGGCGGCTCCGGCAACGACAAGTTCATCTTCGCGGAGAACGTCACATCATCCCATGTGGATCACATCACCGACTTCGAGCGTGACAAGGATACGATCCAGTTCGACAAGAGCGTGTTCACCAAGCTCGGTGGCACCGGCTCTCTCGACGGCGAGAAGTTTCGCAAGGGCACCAAGGCCGAGGAAGGCGACGACCGAATCATCTACGACAAGGACAGCGGCAAGCTGTTCTACGACAAGGATGGCAAGGGCGGCAGCAACAAGGAGCTCGTCGCCTATCTCGACAACAAGACCGGCGTCAGCGCATCGGATTTCGAGGTGATCTGAGGTTGGAGTTCGCGGGACGCTCGGTACGTCGCCCGATCCAGCCGGGGGCGTGCGTCCTTCGAGGCTCGGGCTTTCGCCCTCGCACCTCAGGATGAGGGATGTGGTTAACCATCGAACCGCGTGTCGGAGCATTTGCTATTGGCAACTCGACGACCTCATCACCTCATCCTTGTAAGTCAGTGAGTGCCGCAGATGCTAATGTTGGCGTTGCGGTGTCGGAAGAGATCCCGTCTCATCCTCGGGCGTTCAAGCCCGAACCTCAGCTTGGGTACTCTTCCG
>JAAEOR010000723.1 GCA_024222895.1 Hyphomicrobiales bacterium
AGCAACAGGATCGCCCTGCCAACCATAAATCGCCCGGGAAATAGCAGCCGCTAGCTTTTGCCGCGGCACAATGCTGCTCTCTCTTGGAAAGCAGACGTTTAGATAACTTGTAATCGAGATTGAATTTGCAAGCCAGCCTGAATTGGTCGACGGACCCAATTGGCTGCCAGTTTATCGGCGGCTCGCCGCCGCGCCTGACTTCTATTTGCGGATCAAAACGGCCACCACGTTAATCGGATAAGTCCTCAAAGAAACGTCTCACCGCCTTGATCGCGCCAAATCCCAGTGAACTGCTTCTGACGTACATTCCGGCGTCACGCCGCGGCATGCCCTTTTGTGCCGGTCGGATGACCAGACCGTCCTTCTTCACAATCCTCCCAAGTTGTAGGGGTGCGGACATGACGAAGCGACCGCTTTTGACGAGTTGGACGCCCGTAGCGAATGACGTGGTGCGGATTGTAATGAGTGAGTTCTCACTGCCTTTGGGCAGGGTGTATCGTTCGATGGAGCGCTCGATGACCGGATCGGCAACAAAACTGACCCAGTCATAGTCTTTCAGGCGAGCAGGGTGGACAGTCTCGCCTTGGGAATTGGGGTCATCATCACGCATGACAATCCCGTGCTCTATTTGCATCAACGCATGAGCGGAGATCGAGTCGCCAATCCTGTCTGTGGGAATCATTCCGAGATAGACGTCGATCTCACCAGAGGCCAGCTGTTCCGCGGGTTCTTCATTGTTCAACGTTCTCAGGTCGATCTTCAGTTCGGGGAATTCTTGTTTCAGCACCCCGATCAATCCAGCCGCCCAATTGAGATGAAACACAGGGCCTGCGCCGATCCTTAAGTTGGATAGACCGGCAGAGGCTATGGCGGACACCTCATCCTTGCCGTCACGGTATTCTCGTTCGATCAGTGTCGCGCGCGACAGGAACATCTTCCCTGCCTCGGTCAACGACATCCCACGATGCCCCCTCAGGAACAAAGCGGTCCCAAGTTCGTGCTCAAGGTTTGCTATCCTCTTCGTAACTGCGGATTGAGCGACGTTCAGTTGTTTCGCGGCGGCTGTTGTTGTGCCGGTCTGCGCGACAGCCAGAAATGCATTAAGTTGCTTGTCCATAGCGGTATTCCAAAAAGAGATTGAACTAACCCCATAATGAATTTTACAGACTAGCAAATTCTGCGCAACATTACGGTGATGCTGGGGGTGGAAAATCTTGAGAACTGTCTTCGTACTCTTTGATTCCTTGAATCGGCTAGCGCTCCACGCTTATGGCGGCACGTCCATCGCAACGCCAAACTTTGACCGGTTCGCAAAGAAGTCCGTGACCTTCGACAAGCACTATGTCGGCTCGCTGCCGTGCATGCCTGCGCGTCGTGACATGCACACCGGGCGGCTGAATTTCACCCATCGGAACTGGGGGCCGTTGGAACCGTTTGACGAGAGTTTTGCCCGAATACTAAGCAAGAACAGCGTCTACACACATCTGATTTCCGACCATCTGCACTACTTCGAGAACGGCGGGTGGGGCTATGCTAATGCCTTCGACAGCTGGGATTTCGTGCGCGGTCAGGAATACGATGCGCTGAAGGTCATGGTACGGCCACCGGTCGAACGCTACCGGGAGCGGTTCGACGAACGGCTTTATCCGCTGCACAAGCTGCCCGAACTGGGCGCCATCACCCGCGGCAATTCCGACAAGGGCGCTTTCAAAAAGCTGCGCGGGGCAATTTCCGAAGAGTGCTTGACCGAGGAAGACGATTTCCCGACGGCCAAGTGCTTTTCCAAGGCGTTCGATTTCCTTGATACCAATCGTGGTGAGGATGACTGGTTTCTGCAGCTTGAGTGTTTCGATCCGCACGAGCCGTTCATCGCGCCTGAGCGGTTCAAGGCGGCCTATGACACCGGCTACAACGGCAAGATTCTCGATTGGCCGCTCTATGAGAAGAATGCCAATTCGCCGGAGGAAGTTGCAGCCATTCGCGGCAATTACGCCGCGCTTGTTGCCATGTGTGACGAGTATTTCGGGCGACTCTTGGACTACTTCGACGAGCACGATCTTTGGAAAGACACCACTCTGGTTCTGACCACCGATCACGGCTTCCTTTTGTCCGAACACAATTGGTGGGCGAAGAACCGGATGCCTTACTATGAGGAGATTAGCCACATCCCGTTGATGGTCTGGCATCCCGCATATGGCGTGCAGGCGGGCGAACGGCGACGGTCGCTGACTCAGACCACCGATCTGATGCCGACATTCCTAGACCTGCATGGCTGCAGTGTGCCGGAGACTGTGACGGGCAGCTCGATCTTGCCTATGCTGAAAGACGACGCTCCAAACCGCGGCAGCCTGATCTTCGGCATGTTCGGCGGCCCGGTCGGCGTGACCGACGGCACCTTTACCTACTACCGATATCCCGAGGATCTGTCGGGCCAGAGCTTGCATCTCTACACGCTGATGCCCGCCCACATGATTGATCTCTTCGATATCGGCGAGCTGCAATCCAGCGAATTGGCCCCGCCGTTCAATTTTACCAAGGGCGCGCCGACGCTCAGGATAAAGCTTGACCCCAAGAACACTCAGGTGGGCCAGGACGGCGACACCTTGGAGGATTGCGAGACCGCGCTCTACGACGTCGAGGCGGACCCTCGGCAAGAAATCCCGCTGGACGACGCGGCTGTGGCAAAACGCATGGAAGCAGAGATCGCGCATCACTTCGCGCTGCATGACGCACCGCACGAACTGTTTACGCATTTCGATTTGGCGCAACCGGATGTCGCGCTGGCAGGAGAATAACACGCAACCAATTCCAAGTCTTATGGGAGGAAAATCATGGAACTTATCGGAACATTCAAAGGCACTTTGCTGGCGGGGGTCCTCATGGCTGCGTCAGCCACCGCCGCGCTAGCGGAATTCCCCGAGCGCAACATTGAAATCATCCATCCTTGGGGCCCCGGCAATGCGATGGCCATGAGCCAGGTCGTTGCCAAGGCCATGGGCGAAGAGTTGGGCACGGATATGCCGGTGATCTCGCTGCCTGGCGCTGCCGGAACCAAGGCGCAAACCACGGCCATGGAAAAGCCTGCCGATGGCTACACGATCTTTGACGGTTATGTTGCCCCGCTGGTTCTGCAACCGATCCTGGGCAACGCGGACTGGAATTTCAAAGACTTCAAGCCACTCAGCGCCGCCGTTGCGAACGCTTTCGCTATTGCGGGACAAGTGGACGAAGCGCGTTGGTCCAGCTTCGAAGAGATGATGGCCTACTGCAAAGACAACCGCGGTGAACTGCGGTATTCTTCGGGTTCGCGGAACAATCTGCCGCATATGGTCATCGCAAAGGCCCTGCAGTCCTATGACTGTGTGGCTCAAAACGTCCCCTACACCCAGGACGGCAATGTCTTCAAAGACCTCGGCTCGAAAGTTCTGGACTTCGCATTTGTCAACGTGGGCAACTTCAGATCCAACCCTGACAAGGTAAAAATCCTGCTGGTTCTCTCTGAACTGGAAAGCTCGAAAAAGGCCTTTCACGGGGCACCCACCATTGGTGAGCTCGGCGTCGATCTTGGTCTCTCGAACCTCGGGCCGATGGGCTGGACCTGGTGGATCGTCAACCCGGATACACCTGACGACGTGACTGAAGAACTGCGAGGCGCGATGGAGCGCGCAATGGCTCGTCCCGAGGTGATCGAAGCCGTTGAAGCAATCGGCTTTGTCCCGCTCTCCTGGGATCACACGAAATACGAAGAGATCGTGGGCGGCGTTGATGCGCAGCTCAACTCGATGGGCAATGCCTTGGCCTGGGAAGAAGAAGAGCTCAAGAAGCTCAAATAGGGAGATCACACGATGGCATCGTCAAGAATGCTGAACCTCGCTGCCATCGGATTTCTTCTCGCTGTCATCGTGACCGTCTTTTGGCAGATCGGAACCGATCTCAAGGAACAGGGGATCGCCAGTGGCGGTCCCTACGACAATGCGGCCTCATATCCGCGCATCATAGCGATTTTCGTGGGCGTTCTTCTGGTTCTTCAACTCGCAATGGAGTTCCTGAAGAACAAGGCCACGCCGCAGGCTGAAACGACACAGATAACGGATATCCAGCTGTCTGACCTGCGTCGCGCCGGCCTGATGCTCGTGGTCTTTGCCATCTATCTGATGGTTCTGACGACGATCGGATACCATCTCGCAACCGCCCCGATGATCTTTGCCATCATGTGGCTTTGCGGGATGCGCAATGTCCTGAAGCTGGCAATTTCATCCGTTGTCATTGCCACGGGCTTTGCGTTCATTTTCGAAGTCTTCCTGAATGTCGTCCTTCCGCTCGGTACCTGGAACATATTTATCCCCTGGTAGGTGTGCCGTGATCTTTGAATTTCTATCCGCCGGACTTGATGTTTTTTTATCGCCACTTGCTCTCGGCCTGACACTTGCCGGGATCATCGTCGGCCTGATGGTCGGCGCCATGCCCGGTCTTGGACCGCTGATGGGGATCATTCTTTTGCTCCCGGTGGCCATCGGATTGCCACCTGTCGCGGCAATGGGCTTCCTCATCGCCATATTCGTCGGCGGTTCCTGCGGCGGTTCGATTTCAGCAATACTGCTGCGCATTCCGGGCACGCCACTGGCGGCGGCGACGCTCTATGATGGCTACCCCTTGGCGCAAAAGGGCCGCGCCTCGGATGCCATTGGCATTGCCATCACCAGTTCAGCCATCGGCGGTTTGATCGGAGGCGTTGTTCTGGTGTTTTGCGCCCCGATCTTGGCGAGCTTTGCTGCCAACTTCGCGCCGCCGGAATACGCCATGCTGGCGATCATGGGGCTTTTTGCCATCGTGGTGATCTCTGGCGGCTCAATCATCAAGGGGCTTCTGGCGGGTAGTTTTGGTCTGCTCATCGCCACGGTCGGAACCGACTCGTTTTCGACCGGCCTTCGCTTCACCTTCGGGTCGCACAAACTGCTGAACGGGTTTCATATCGTGGCCGTCGTCGTCGGCCTATTCGCGATCTCCGAGATGGCCGCCCAGATGATGAAGCGGGACCTCTTGAAGATACCTGATGTGAAGGTGGCCAGGCCTGGTTTGCACACGATCGCGTTGACGCTGAAGCACTACGTCAACCTGATCCGATCCTCGGCGATCGGCACTTTCTTTGGCGCCATCCCCGGCGCGGGCGGTGTGATCAGCTCCTTTACCAGCTACGCGGTGGCCAAGGCTGCGGCCAAACCGAGCGAGGAGTACGGCGAAGGCGCAGAGGGCGGTGTTGTGGCGACAGAAGCCGCCAACAACGCCACCGTAGGAGGCACGCTGGTGCCGACTCTGTCCCTTGGCATTCCGGGCGACGCATCGTCGGCCATGCTCCTGGGCGCGCTCCTCATATTGGGCTTTATCCCCGGGCCGGCCATGTTCGAGAATAATCCCGACGTCGTTGGCGGCATCTTCATGGTTTATTTGGCGTCAAACGTCTTCCTGCTTGTTGCAGGAATCCTGGCGACGCCGCTATTCGTCTATGTCTTGCGCATCCCGAAAGTGTATTTGATCCCGAGCATATTGTTGCTTTGTTCGATTGGCACCTTTGCGCTTCAGGCTTCGGTATTCGATCTTCAGGTCATGCTTGTCTTCGGGCTGATAGGCATTCTCTTCCGGGCGGCCGACTATCCACTGGCACCGGTTGTCATTGGCATGATCCTAGGCCCAATCCTTGAGGATAATTTGCGCCGCTCGCTGCTAATTTCGCGCGAAGGGTATTGGATATTCCTCGACCGCCCGGTCTCGGCAACACTAGTTGTCGTCAACGCGCTGCTATTGGCGGCGATGGTCTATCTCACGATCAAACGGATGCGTGGTTCAAAAGAGAGCGAACTGGCAAAAGCGATGGCCACAGAAGAATAAGAAACCTCCTGTCGTCATGCGCTGTAGTCGTTCGCAATCTACAAATGCGGTGCGATCGATGAATGTCCGCTTTGGATAAGCGGGCTTGTGACACAAGAACGTTTGGCCAATCATCCAAATGATCGCAAACTTCAATTCCCAATTGATGCAACTGCAATATGCTGCTTGCGCAAAACTGGCAGGTTTGGGCTCAGTGCCGTCATTCGCTGCAACGCAAACCTCCGAAAGGCAATTTTCTTGACAGGAATGTCGGCTACGAGGACGAAGCTGCCGTTTGCGCTCAGACAATGCTGACGGGCCTGCTTGCACGATTGAATGGCGCAGCGCGCCCATAGGCAAGCCCGCTGCAAAAAAAGTAAGCTCAACTACGGAAAGATGAAATCCAAAAAATGGGGTATTTTGTTCTGCATTCCGCGTACAAATGTGTCTGAGCCAGAGACAGATATAGAAATTGAGAAATCGGGTGTAGTGTTGATTGAGACTATAAAGTTCGATGTTGATAGAGAGCAGCCTAAGGTTGAGATATTCGAAGATAGCCTGCGATTGCAAAGTTCACATGCGAACATCTACGCGGAAGTGCCGCTCAAAGAAATCAGCAGAATGGAAGTGCGTGAATTACACAAGAGCCAATGGAAATCTCAAAAAAGTTATGAGCTAACGATTCATTCAAGCGGAGTTTGCGTTGAAATTGCCGCATCAGGCGGTAATGCGAATTGGCTGATATCTCTACTGGATCATTTGCGAAGTGAAGGATTTTTGAAAAACTGCAAATGCAAATATATACGAAGTGCCAAAGTAAATGAATTTCTATTGAAGGGTTGTATCGCTTTAACGTCAATATTCGTTCTATTG
>JAAEOR010000724.1 GCA_024222895.1 Hyphomicrobiales bacterium
CGCTATTATCTTCTGTCGAGCCCAATTGCGCGCCTCTCTTCTAGTCGGTGGAAAACTCAGGCCGCCAGGACCGATTCATCGAACGGTGTGTAAGCCCCATGGCCGCGTTCGCCAAGGGCTACACCTTGGCAAACCACCCATGCATGGGCTTTGATACCGGGATCGGATTTGCGCACGCCGATTCGCAAATCCGTTGCGACACCCACACGGCGAAGCAGCCACCAAAGTGTGAGAGAACGGGGCAGACAATCGACAGCCTGTCCGGGGATATTCGCGACCACCATGTTGACAATCGATGCGTGGGTTTCGGCCACGCGCAGATCATTCTCGGACGAGGCACCCGGACACCTGCGGCCGGCCGGGAAGCCTTCCAGAATCCGAACCCAACGCCGAAAACCGAAGGTGCGGAGGGCGACTGCGGTCAGCAAACACAGAAACAACGCCGCGACCGCCAATCTCTGGTCGGCGAAGGGACGCCGAAAAAAACGCTGCAGCTTGCCTTCCATGGTTCGCCTTCTTCATGCGTTGGTGTGGTGCCCACCCGGCGCTAGACCCTACAGGGCGTTAGATTCCCATGAAATGCGACTCGGCGCCACTATAGGTCGATTCCGAGGCCGGTAAACCATCCTCGACCAACCGTGATCATTCAGCAATCGGTTTTCCTTGAGTTGTCTCGGTCCGATCTACATGGCGTTTTCGCGATGTTCGGCGAACGAACCATAGCTGATATCGGCGCAGCGGGCGGGTATTCACGCCCAGCCGGCCATGCGGTACACAATGAAACCAATCCATTCCTTTATCGCGCCCGTTGTCAGCGCGAGCGCTCCGACATGGGGCAGGAAATCATCCACGGTTGTCGACATGGGGCCGACCACCCGCACGTCGGTCGGAGAGGGCGTGACATTCAGACCGGCTTTTCTGAAAACAGCCATGGCGCGGGGCATGTGCGCGGCGGAAGTCACAAGCAAGGCCGAGGTCCAACCCTCGGTGCCAAAGAGTTCCCTCGTTGCCACGGCGTTTTCGTAAGTGTTGCGGCTGGCGCCCTCAATGGTGATCGCTTCGGAGGGGACACCCCATTCGCCGAGCAGACCGGCGATGAGACTCGCTTCGGATTCGACCGAATCGCCACCCACAATATTTCCCGCCGAAATAACGATCTCCGGTACCTTTTTTTGGCGATAAAGGCGCGCTGCGTGCCAGACGCGATCTGCCGAACCGGCAAGATCGACGTAGACGCGTGGAGGGAAGGGCTGTCCGATGGCGCCACCGAGGACGATGGCGACATCTGCGGTCGGTGATTCCTCTATCGAGACAGGAGGATAACGACGCTCAAGGTCAGCATAAAGATGCTTGGCTACGATCGGCATCGATGAAAGCCACAGCACTGCAAGGGCGAGCACGAAACTGAGACCCTTGAGACCGCGCATATTAAATGCGCCGAAAATAAAGCCAAGTGCCATCAGGGCAACAGTCAGGCCAACCGGGTAGACAAAGATCGGCAGAATCTTGGAGGCAAATATCCAAAGATCGTCGCTCACAACAGCTACCTTCGCGAATGCTTGAATACCGAGCTAGTGGAAACGGTGGGCCGTTGAACCAACAAAGCCAGACACGGCCACAATGGCGCTTTGGAGACACCCGTCGCGCGCTGGGTCGCCGCGATCAGGGGGATTCCGCCAAGATCTGACCCGTCAAATGGGGTCAACGATCGTGCCTTCGTCGAACTTCACGGTGCGGTCGGCCAGCGCCAGGCTTGCCGGGCGGTGGGTGATGATGATGACAGTGCGATTGGCGAACGTCTTGCGGCACTGTTCGACAAACGACTGCTCACCCTCGGGGTCGAACATGGCGGTCGCTTCGTCAAGCACCAGTATCGCGGGATTCTTGATGAGGGCGCGCGCCAGGGCGATGCGCTGGCGTTGCCCGCCGGAAAGCCTGACACCGTCATCGCCGATAACGGTCTCATAGCCTTGCGGCAGGCTCACGATGAAATCGTGCGCTTGCGCGAGCCTGGCGGCGTTTTCGACGCTCGGCTGGTCGGCGCCGACTCTGCCGAAGCCGATATTGTCGAGAACGCTCGCATTGGCCAACAGCACATGCTGGGGAACGACGCCGATCTGGCTGCGCAGCGAGTGGAGGCTGACGCCGGCTATGTCGATGCCATCAATGAGTATTTGGCCGGTGTCGGGTTCATGCAGGCGCGACAGGAGATGAATGAGGGTGCTCTTTCCGGAACCGTTCTCGCCGGTGAGAGCAACGGTTTCGCCCGGCCTGATCGTCAGGCTGACATCAGACAGCGCAGGCGGTCGGCCGGGATAGGCGAATCCGATATGCCTGAATTCGATGGCGCCACGCGAATCCGGCAGGGCCTTGCCGCCGGCCAACACGGCTTCGGGCCGTTCTTCGATCACGCTCTGAAAATGCTGAAGCGCGCCCCTCGTCAGCTGGGTCTGACCATAGACACCCGAAAGTGCACCGACCGGTCGACTGAGCAATGCCGCGTAGAGCAGGAAGCTGACAAGGTCCGACGGGCTCATCTCGCCGGTATCGATGCCTGGACTCGCCAGCCACAGAACCAGGACGACGGCGGCGGCTGCGAGGAATTGCGTGGCCGGCCCGAGTGCTGCGTAGATGCGCTGCTGAGCGATGCTCAGATTCATGGCGTCGTCAATCTGGCCGGTATATTTCTGTAGTTCATAGGCTTCCCGGGTAAAAGCCTTGATGACCGGAAGCATGTTGAAATTCTCCTCGGCCGTCGCCACCGCGGTCGCCTCGGCACGCTGAGACTTCAGGGCAAGCGGGCGGAGACGCCGCCCGGCAAGCTTCAGGATGACGTAGAAGATCGGGATAAGGGCGGCGACGAGCACCGTGAGGCTGGCGTCGATGCGGAACATCAGGACAACCGATCCAGTTGCTGTCAGAAGCAACGGAAAAATGCTTGGCAGGGTCCCGGAGATATAGGCGCTGAGCTGGCCGACCTCATAGGTGATCAGCGACAGTATCTCGCCCCGGCGGCGGCTCTGGTAAAAGCGCAAGGGAAGCGCCTGCAGGTGTTCATAGATGCGAATGCGTAAATCCGCGACAATGCGTTCCGAAATCCGGCTGAGGATATAGCTGCTGGAATATTGCAGGACCGCCTGGGCGGCGAACAGCGCAAGTAGGCCCAGTAGAATGAACCGCAGACTTGACTCTTGGTGGGATAGAACGACCCCGGCAAGCTCGCCACCCAACCACGGCATGGCAAGGGCCGCAAGAGACCCCAGCAGCATCAGCGCGGTGGAGACAAGCAGACTGCCGCGATACGGCGCGGCGTAGCTCAGGAGCACGCGAAGGTTCACGCCCTGATGCACCTCCAGTCGAAACCCGGTGGTGTGGCCCAGTACCAGGCTTGGTCATCGTCTGTCATGGTGGTGCCTTGGCCAGCGGCTTGAGAACTCGAACAAGTTCTTCCTCAGAAGGGGGCGGGTGCATGGAGCCGCGATCAAAATGTCACTGAGAACAATAGAGCGTTTTCAACGTGAATGGGGGCGTTCTTCGAGCTATCGCCGAATCTTGGTGACGGCCTGAAGGATCAGGCGGCGTCGGTTTGTGCTTGATGGTCGTCGGTTTCGGCAACCTCAAGCCCGTCAGCGAATTTCACACCTTGAATGATCTTTGGCAACTGGGCAGGCCCGTTGAGACGGCGCCA
>JAAEOR010000725.1 GCA_024222895.1 Hyphomicrobiales bacterium
ATCCGCTCGCCGGTGTCGCGGGCTGTCCGCCCTCACATGCCCCAGCGAAGCGCCGGGGTGTGGACCGGGGCGTCCCACAGTCCTGTCATCTCGTCATCCAGCGACGTCGCCGTGATCGAGCAGCCGGCCATCTCCAGCGAGGTGACGAAGTTGCCGACCAGCGAGCGGTGGATTCGGAAGCCGCGTTCCTCCAGCGACGCGCGGGCGGCGTGGTACATCAGGTAGAGTTCCATCAACGGCGTACCGCCGAAGCCGTTGACGAAAAGCAGCACGTCGACACCGGGCAGTTCGGCGGTGATGGCGGGTACCATCTCTTCGGCGATCGCGTCGACCGGTTCGAGCGGCACCCGCCGGCGTCCGGGCTCGCCATGAATGCCGACCCCCATCTCCATTTCGTCGTCGGCAAGGGTGAAGGTCGGCGTGCCGGCCGCCGGCACGGTGCAGCTGGTCAGCGCCACCCCCATGGAACGGGTGGCGGCATTGACCCGATCGCCGAGCACCTTGAGATCGGCCAGCGAACGGCCCGCCTCGGCAGCGGCGCCGACGATCTTTTCGACCACCAGGGTTCCGGCCACCCCGCGGCGTCCGGTGGAAAAGGTCGATGTCTCCACTGCCACATCGTCGTTGGTGATGACGGTCATGATCTCGCGGTCGCTCATTTCGGCCGCCATCTCGAAATTCATGACATCGCCCTCGTAGTTCTTGACGATGAAGAGGATGCCGGTGCCGTCATCGACCGCCTCGGCCGCGGCGAGCATCTGGTCCGGGGTGGGTGAAGTGAACACCTGGCCGGGGCAGGCGGCGTCGAGCATGCCGTGACCGATCAATCCGGCATGGAGGGGCTCATGGCCTGTACCGCCGCCGGAGATCAGCGCCACCTTGCCGGGCGAGAGCGCCGCGCGGCGGACGAATTTGCGGTCGTCGCCAAGGGTGACGATGTCGCTGTGAGCGTCAGCGAAGCCGTCCAGGCTCTCGGCCAGGAGGTCGTCGACGTTGTTCATGAATTTCTTCATTTCATTCTCCCCTGAGCAGCTTGCGATCGTTCTGACCGGAAACCTCCTCCATCCGTCATCCTCCGACTCGATCGGAGGATCAACTCTCGACGGCACATCGTTATCATTTCAAACTGCGCCAAGACGATCCCTCGGTGTGCACATCAGCATCGTTTCTTGCACTTCCCCAATCGATCCTCCGATCGAGTCGGAGGATCGCGGAAGAGCAGGTGGAGCCGACCGTGCCATGTGCCAATCGAAAGGGTGCACACACTTCCACTGACAACGCTCTCTCCTCCTGCTCGCTCCGTCCGGGCGGAAAAGTGCGAACACTTTTCCTGACGACGCTCCTATCCTCCACCAATCAATCGGGTCAGTTTCTGAACGAAGTCGCCGACCGCGCGGTCGAGCTCGCGATTGCGGGCATCATCGCCGAGGTCTGGTAGATGGACCGTGTGCGGCCTGAGGCGCTGGGTCTTCCCGGCCGCCGGCAGGCGGCGGCGGTGGGCTTCGCTATAGGCGTCGAGAAAGCGCTGTCGCTCGTCCGGAGAAAAATGACAAATCTCGAAGATCGTCTCCAGATGCCGCGCCGGGATTGGCGTAGCGTAATTGGGGCTGGTGATCTGCGAGACAAAGCTGCGGTTCTTGCCCAGCGCACCGGCCAGGCGCTGCCGGGTCCCGGATGGCCGCGTCGCGATGACAGTCTGGAGAATGCGTTTGTAGAGGGTAACCGGATCGCCGCCGCCGGTGGCGCGCTTTTTGCTCTTCCTCGGTTTCACGGACTTCACGGCGCGGACCCGGCGTCTGCCGCAGCGATTGCCAGCTTGGTCCGACCGACCAGAGGCGGTGCGACCGATACGGTGCGGATCCCCGCTTCGATCAGCGCCGGAAGATGGGTCGGGTCGCCGCCCATGTCGCCACACAGGCTGACGTCGCGGCCGAGCTCTTTTCCCGCAGCGGCGACCTGCCGAATGAGGTGCATCACGGCCGGGTTGCCCGGATCGTTCAGCGCGGCGACCGCAGTGATGTCGCGGGCGCTGGCAGTGACATATTGAGTGAGGTCGTTGCTACCGATGGAGAAGAAGGCGGCGCGGCGATATTGCGCCGGTTCGATGGCGACCGCCGGTACCTCGACCATGATGCCGAGATCCGGGCGCCGGCAGCGCATGCCTGCGGCCTCAAGCGCGGTAACGGCATCGTCGAGCAAGACCGCGGCGCGGTCGATCTCGTCAGGGACCGTGATCATCGGCAACATCACCTTGACGTCGCCGAGGGCCGCGGCCCGCGCCATGGCGCGCAGTTGGG
>JAAEOR010000726.1 GCA_024222895.1 Hyphomicrobiales bacterium
CCTGTTCGAATTCGAGCTCTGCCATGGCGTGCCGGTTCGTGTCAGGAGGGACGGAGGTCGGTCAACTCAGCCGTGTTGCTCACGCTCAGGACCGTCGGTCCACCGCTGGTGTAGAGCACGGCAGTCACAGCGCAGGGCGAGGTCACGACGCGCTGGAAGAGGTCGAGGTGGGTGCCGCTGGGGTCGGCCTCTGGCGCCTTGATCGGATCCGCGTGCGACACGGTCAGGATCGGCGCACCTGCGTGGCGTCCAGCGAGGTCGGCGATCTGATTGGCGATGCGAGCCTGCATCTCGCGGAATGACTCGCCGCCCGGGAAGCGGAAGCCGCTCGGGTACTGCTGGACCGTCTTCCAGTCCTTGCGCCGGCGGAGCCTGGCGAGCGATGCGCCGGTCCAGTCGCCAAAGTCGCACTCGTGCAGGCCCTTGGCGGTGCGGACGCGGTTGCCGGTCGCCTTGGCGATCGGGGCGGCGGTCTCTCGCGCACGTTCGAGAGGTGACGCGTACACGGCCTCTATCGGGCCGGTCGCGGCGACACGGGCGGCGGCGGTATCGGCCTGAG
>JAAEOR010000727.1 GCA_024222895.1 Hyphomicrobiales bacterium
CGGCATTCTCCTGATTTCGGAAGACCTCGACGAGCTGTTGACGCTTTCGGACCGTGTAGCCGTGATCGCCGGCGGCAAGCTCAGCGAGGCCCGGCCGACCGAAAGCCTCGACCGCGGCACGCTCGGCATGATGATGGCCGGCCACCGCGAGGAAGCCGCGGCATGATCCGCTTTGAGCCCAGGCAGTCTGTCCCACCGGCGATCAAGGTCGCGGCGCCGATCGGCGCGGGACTTGTGGCACTGGCGCTGACTGCGATCCCGCTGGCATTTGCCGGCGCTCCAATCCTGTCTTCCTACGGGCTCATGTTTCAGGGCGCGTTCGGCTCGCTGTTCGCCTTCTCGGAAACGCTGACACGAACCACTCCCCTCATCCTGACAGGCCTGGCGGCTGCCGTGGCGTTCCGGGCGCGCCTCTGGAACATTGGCGGCGAAGGCCAGCTCTACGCCGGTGCACTGGCCACCGTCGCGGTCGGCGCCGGCGTGATCGACGCGCCCCCCTTCATCATGGTCCCTTTGGTGCTGGCGGCGGGCGCGCTGGCGGGCGCCCTGCTGATGCTCGGACCCGCGCTCCTCAAACTGAGATTCGGCGCCGATGAGGTGGTGACCACTCTGCTCCTCAACTTCGTCATGCTGCTCTTCGTTCAGATGATGCTCGAAGGCCCGTTGCAAGACCCGATGAGCCTTGGCTGGCCACAATCGGCCCCGGTCATCGACGCAGCGGTCCTGCCGGAACTGATCCCGCGCATGCGGCTCCATTCCGGC
>JAAEOR010000728.1 GCA_024222895.1 Hyphomicrobiales bacterium
CGGATAATGGGTCCGCTCGACAACGGCGGCAATCTCATCGGTGAAGAGCCCCGCGACCAGCGCGGTGACCGGCGCCACGAGGAAGGCGAGACCGATGAGCACGCCGACGCCGGCGACGATACCGATCACGGTCTCGATCCACGGGTAGCTCCCAATGTCGACTGCCCACGTAAGAAGCGCCTGGAGGGCCAGCCAGACGATCAGCAGAAGGGCAATTGTCAGGCCGAGCGATTTCCAAAGGACCGAGCGGAACGGTGGCGAGAAAATCTCAGCCAGGGCAAGGCGGGCATCCGAGATCATGGTTCAGCGTCGTCGACGGGCATCTGCGCTATCGATGGGAGCGGACAGTCTGGCATGGTGGAGAGGTTTGGGCACGGATCCATTCATACGGGATCTGGGGAGTGAGGAGTCGAGGCGGAATCTGGTGATGTTGCCGCGGGCGTCCTGTTCCAGCGCCTGCCAATAGGGCGTGCCGTCGGCACGGTTGATCTCGGGTGCGCCATATTCGGGGATTCATGCATTGTCACCATAATGCTAATGCCCGTAATGCCTGTCCCCCCTGCGTCATCCTTCGGCGAGCCTTGGCGAGACCGGAGGATCGCTCTCAACCTGAGACAACCAATGGCGTTTGGCGCCAGCGTGGGGTCCAGGCGCTTATGAAACCATGCTCTCGTTGGAAAAGCGCACCGGCCGCGTTCCCGCCCTTGAAACGCGGGCCAAAGGAAAAGCGGGATTACGCAGTGACAGCGACGCTTGTTGCGCCGTGCTTGTAAACGCCAGGTTTTTGTATATACAATAACTGATGATCACTTGGGACGAGGCCAAGCGGAAAACCAATATCGAAAAGCATGGCCTCGACTTCGCCGATCTTGATGAAACGTTCTTTTCTGTCAGCCGTGGTGTCGTCGGTGAAGGGTGGACGCTACAAGGCCTTGGGACACGCCGACGGCACAGCCGTCTCGATCGTTTTCAAGCCTCTCGGAACCGAAGCCGTTTCGATCATCTCCATGCGTCCCGCCAGCAGCAGGGAAAGGAATGCCATATGAAGCGCAAGAATCGCGACCCCGACAACCCGGAATGGACTGACGAAGACCTCGCCAACGCTCGGCCTTTCGCTGAGGCGATGCCTGAATTGGCCGACAAGATGCGCAGGAATTTGGGCGGCCGCCCCCGGCTCGACAATCCCAAGCGAGCTGTTTCGATCCGCCTCGACGCCGATGTGATCGATAAGTTCAAGGCAACCGGCCCGGGCTGGCAAACCCGCATCAACAAGATTCTGAAGGCAGCGAAGGTATGAATTCCGGCTCCCGAACTTGGCGAGCTTGACCGCCGAAGGCGGGCTTAGGCGGAGTCGGTGAGGGGCTATTAGGGCGCACGAAAGACCGCGCCTACGCTGAAACCGACGTACGTCTGTCCTGACGTCCCGAACGGAGCAGCGCGCTACCTTCAAAGGGTCCACCCCTCACCTTTGCGGCCTGCACGGCATCCGCGGCATGGTCCCCTTTTATCTGAGCGACTCATGCTAGGTTTGGCGTTGAGGACGATCCAGAGGAGAACCGCCCCGTGCCGTTGAGATTGCAGCTTCTAACCGTTGCGGTCGTGATCGCGATCCCCTTGTCGGGTTGGTTCCCGTCACTGGCGGCGGAGCAAGCCTCAGACATTCCGGCGTGGCTCAAGACGCATGTCGGCACGGGTGATGGCCAGATCGCCCCGGTGGTCTTGCAGCGGGCGCGCGCGCTCTACCAACGCAAAATACGCGAAGGCGCGATCGACAATCCCTGCTATTTTTCCATGGATGCGACACGCCCCAGCACATCACGCGGTGGTGGACCGGGGCGCCGGTTTTACATCATCTGCGAGGCAGACCAGTCGTTCCGCGCAATTTCGTCCGGATACGGCAATGGGCGAAAACTGCAACGCGCGAATTTCTCAAACGGTTGGGAGTGCGCCAAGAACTTCAGCAATGCGGAGGGGTCCAAGCTGTCTACGGGCGGCGCTTATGTGACCGCCGAAACAAGGACGTCGTTCAAAGGATATCATCGCCACTCGGGCAAGAAGACGCCTTTCCTTCGCACTTTCCTGCTGTTTGATGGAGAGGGCGACACTGCCAACGCCAGAGAGCGGGACATCGGCGGGCATCAGGCCGTTTTCTTGAAGTGGCAGTGTCGCTTCAAGAATCCGGAAAGCCCCCATGCGGACGAGGAGGGGTACGTTCCTTACGGAAAACTGGTGAACTACACCGGCGGCCGCAGCAATGGCTGCACAACCTGGTCGCCGTCCGATTCCGAGCAGATACTCGCGATGGTGCAGGACAACCCGACGACGCTCTACATCTATCCTGAGTCCGGCGACATCGACGCCGTCGCGACCGCGGTGAAGGGCGGAGAGTCACTGTCGCGCGCCGGACTGTACTGGAACGCGACATGCCTGCGCGCCATCGGCTCTCCCAAGTTCTGGCCTAAAGAAACCCTCCAGCCGCTCATCGATGAATGGAGGGATTCCCTTGCGCCAGGGCCGTTCAAGCCATTGCCGATTTGCCAGTGACGGTGTGAGCGGTGGGCATTGACTTGTGGCGCCGGACAGCCCGCGAACGGCTGATTGATGCCGACGGACTCCGACGCATTAAGCCGAGATCCTGGACCACCTCGATGCGGAGGTAAGGCGTCGGCGCCCCGTCAAACGGCCGGTCTTGGCGTCATGGGTGCGCAGCGACTCGACTGCCATTGCCGAGGCGGAATCCGGTGATGTTGCTGCGGGCGTCCTGTTCCAGCGCCTGCCAATAGGGCGTGCCGTCGGGCTTGGTGACCTCGTCCGCGCCACGTTTGGGGATTTAGTAACGTGTCACCGTAATATGGAGCCTTCTGGCGGGTGATCGAGGAACACGGGGTCACGACCCTTTTCACGGCCCCAACGGCGTTACGGGCCATCAAGAAGGAAGATCCGGAGGGGCGGCTGGTCGGTGCCTATGACCTGTCGAGCCTCCGGGCGCTTTTC
>JAAEOR010000729.1 GCA_024222895.1 Hyphomicrobiales bacterium
GAACCGTGCGCTCGGCAGGCAACACCGTCACCGCAGCTGTCGTCAATCGGGGCATCGCAACCTCCTATCTCGGGTTCCGATTCCTCTTGCCACAACAAAAGCGATTCGACTCCTCAAAAATCTCAAACCAAAACGGAGTCACAAACTCCGCTGTCCTGAACTAGCCAAGCTGGGCGCTCAAGGCCAGTTGTGTCCTTTGGAGAAGGACGATCTTGCCGTCGCCCACCGCGAACAGCATCGCCTTGCGCCGCTGCCAGGCGCTGAAGTGACGCGAAAGGGTATGGAACATGATAACGATGATGAGAAGGCTGCCGAGATGGAGCTGAGCCTGGTATGCCGGCGTCACGTTGAAGACCAGGCCGGTGTTGAGGAAAGTTGACTGTGAGAGTTCCGGTCGCCCTGCCGTTGACCCGACCTTTGCCGCCGAGGATTCCGACACTACCGATGAAGACGGCAACGTTGCCGGCCAGAAGAGATACTGCATGCCGAGCGCCTGAGCCGTCCCCGACCGCAAGCCAACGCCACCTGATGGACTTGCTATGACGCTCTTCGTGGACATCACTACCAGAGGGGTTTGAAATGGTATTGTCCGCGACTGCACGAGATCTCCTGACCGACCGGATCAGCCGCCTCGGCGATACGCCTGGAGCCACGATTGACGCCGATACGCACATTACCGACCTGGAGTCACTGCGACCGGACTTCGCCGAACGTATGGCCGCCACCCCCGACTACTTTCACGGCCGCCCGATCTCGGCCGAGCTCCTGCTAAACGAAATGGCCATGGCGGGTGTGGACATGGCCCTCGTCTGGCAGAACCCCTCTGCGACCGCCTATGGGGACGACCGTCAGCAGGACTATGCCGCGCTTCTCGCGGCCAACGCTTATGTATTTGAGTCATCCAGTCGGTTTCCCGGGAAATTGCTGCCTGCCGGCTGGACCGACCCGAAGGCCCTGGGTGTCGACCTTGCCCGCCAATTGATTGACGTGTGCGTCGAGGAATTCGGATTCCCGGTCGTGAAGATGAACCCGGCGCAGAACGCCTTTCCGATCGACAGCGAGGCGGTTCTCGCCTGCGTCGACCGCATCGTCGAACTTGGCGCCGTCCCGGCATTCCACTACGGAGCCGACACCGAATTCACGCCGCCGGAGGGGTTTGCCTCCGTCGCGGCACGGCACCCGGCCCAGATGATCATTGGCGTGCACATGGGGGGCGGCGGTGCCGGCTATGTCGAGGCCGAACAGCACGCGCAGGCGTCGCGAAAGATGATCAACGATCTCGGCAATGTGTTCTTTATCGAGAGCGCCAAACGCGACACCCATATCGAGAGCGATTTTATCTGTGCCGTCGAGAATGGATCATGGCGGCGCACAGCGGTCGGCAGCGATGCGCCCTACGGCCGCATGACGTGGAACTTCGGTGGCTCGAAAGCCATGCTCGCCTCGCTGTCCGAGGGCAGCGCCCATACCGATCCGCGGCTCGAGTCGGGGGCCGTCGTTGTCACCCGGGAGGTGGTCGGCGGATTTCTGGGCGACAATATTCGCGCGCTGATGATCGAGGCCTGCCGGTCGGTTCTTGACACGGCATCGTGAGCCTCGATTGCATCCGCCGCGGGACGGTCATTAAAGCAGCGCCCGGCCCTATTGAGCATATCCCTGAGCACCATTCGTTGGGTAACCGAACAGCGACTTGAACGTGCCGATACAGGCGCGGAACCCGGCTTCAAAGTCGCCGTCACCGCCGTGATAAACGCTTTCCAGGGAGATAACCCCATCGTAGCCGTCGGAGCGCAGCGCATCGGCCATGGGCTGAAACTGGCTGGCAAGTTGCCCTTCCCCCATACGGCGTACTTCAAGATGAGCCCGAGGTGTGTCGACTCGCACATCTTTGATGTGGATGTGACCGAGATAGCCGCCGGCCATTGTCTTGTAGCCGTCCGGAAAAGCCGTCTCGTGAGCCCAGCAATTGTTGGCCGGATCCCACAGAATCTTCAAGTCTTCCTTGGCGTCCAGATCATCGATGAGTTTGCGAGCCGTCCAGCACGAGTTGACCATTGTGCCGTTGCCGGTTTCGACGACCAGCATTAGCCTCTCCGCTCTGGCGAATTCTACCGCTGGTGCAATGAGCGGAGGCAGGGTGTCCCAGGCGCCATTGGCAACATTCCATTTCTCCGCCCCATGGCTGCCCCATAGAATTTGTTCCTTTTTGGAAGTCATGATGCGGACCAGGGGCGAGCCGACGATATGCGCCATCTCGACAACCCGCTTCAGAGCATCCATGTGTTTGGTATGAAGCGCGTCGCCGGGGCGGTTGGCCGTTGTCATCCCGGCAAAGACATGCCGCGACAAACACGACACCTTTTTGCCACGACCGGTTATCAGATCCTTGATCCGTTGAATTTCCTGCGGAGTGTGGTCGCCGACTTCACTTTCCCACACAAACTGCAATTCCGCATGGTCCAGATCAAACTCGTCCATGACGCCAAGTGCATGATCGAGATCACGGCTGATGCCGTCTGTGATAACGCCGAGTTCCATTGATTATTCTTGCCTAACGCGCCAACCTGGCGCCAACGATTTCTTCGATGAGAGTGGCCACGACCCAATTGTCTGAGTCCGGGTGTTTTGTCTTGCCTGCCTGGAAAAGCTGCATGGCCGTGCTGGCGGTGAACAACGGCACGCCGAGTTCACGGGCGAGGTCCAACGCAATGGTCAGATCCTTGTGCATTGTTGAAATGTGGCTGCCAGTCTCAGCGAACTGACGGTCGATGATGTTTTCAAGTGCGGTGTTGGTAACGCCCGAGCCAGCGCCGGAACTGCTGAACACGTCATAGATGACCTGTCCCTTTACCCCAGCCTTGGCGGCCAGGACCGAGGCCTCAAAAGTGGCTGTAAAGATCGAACCGATCAGCGTTTGCAGGCAAGCCTTCACAGTTTGCCCGGTGCCCGGTTCCTCGCCGACCCGGTGGATCGCCTTGCCCACCGCCTCCATCATCGGGCGAAACTCCTCCAGTGCCTCATCGGTGCCTGCCGCCATCAACGCCAGTGTGCCCGATTGGGCGCCGGGATAACCACCGCTCACCGGCGAATCGATCAAATGGAGGCCGGTCCCCTCCAGCGCTGCACCAATGGCACGAGCCTCCGACGGATGGATGGTTGCGGTGAGTATGACCCCGCTCCCATGCGACATTGTTGAAACCAGCCCGTCGCCGAGAATGACCTCTTTGGCCTGCGTTCCGTTCATCACCATCACAAAAACCGCGTCGCTCACGGCTCCGAGCGCCGCCGGCGAGGGGCAGGGTTCACCGCCCATCGCCTCGAAATCGGTCAACCGTTGCTCGTCCAAATCGCATCCGCGAACCGAGAACCCCGCTTTGATGAGGTTCTTTGCCAATCCGGAACCCATGTCACCCAGTCCGATGACACCCACATTTCTCATTGATATCTATGGCCCCGTCTATTGCCTGAAAGGCGGTTTTTGGCTGGTCTGGCGCGCGGATCGGCACATCGTCCTGATTTGGCATTGTCTGACAAAATCAGAGCGCGCGACATCCAAAACCGTTCGTATGAGGCAATTTCGAGAAACAGCAGCACCAAATGCCGTTGTCGCCCGGCCTTGATGCATCAAAATCGCGAACGGTTGCGCCGAAGCGCCACGGCTACGCCACCCAGACAGATTGTACGGTAATGGTCCTGCGCTCGGTGAGGGCTTTGATGGCAGCCTCCGAGATGGCTTGCGCCCGCAAGCCGTCGGCCATCAATGCCAGGCTTGTCTGGTCGCCGCGGATTGCGCGCACAAACGAGTCCAGTTCGTCCACATATGTCGGCGCGAAGCGTTCGTGCCAGTCTTGGTTCAAACCCGGCTGGATAAGGTCGCGACCGGAGCGCCGAATGGCGCGAGGAACAGCCTGCCGATCGGCGAGCAAGAGACCGTCGCTGCCGAAGACTTCGATGAGTTCGTCGACCCCATAGGCCGTGCGCCGTCCGAAATCGAATCCGACCATGACTCCGCCCTCAAGCCTCAGCGTCAGAATCGCCGTATCGACATCGCCATAGTCGGCGAAGCGCTGATCGACAAGGCAGCCGCCCATTGCCGAAACCTCAACCGGGTCAGCGCCTGCCAGCCAGCACGCAAGGTCGAAGAAATGAGCACCTTTCTCGCGGATCATGCCACCAGAGTGGGCGGCAGAGCGCGGATCCGGTGGCGATGCGCTGCGTGAGACGAGCCGCAGCATTTCAACGGTACCAACCTCGCCGGCCGCAATGCCGCGGTAAAGGTCCTGATGAACCGTATCGAGCCGGCGGTTGAAACCCATGACCGCGACCACTCCGGCCAGGGCAACGGCTTCGTGACAGGCGCGCGCATCGTCGAGAGAATCCGCCACCGGCTTTTCGCACAGCAGGGCCTTACCTGCCCGTGCAGCGGCCATGACATGCACCTTGTGGGCATCGGTTGACGACGCGACGATTACGCCTTCCAACGTGTCATCCGCCAATGCGCGGTCGATCGTCGTATCGGCATGCCCGCCGAAGCTGGCGGTCAACTCCTTTGCCCTGTCGCCGTCCTGATCGACGACATAGGCCAGGGAACAACCTGCGCTGCGATTGATGTTGCGGGCGTGTATGCGGCCCATAACGCCGGCGCCAAACAGTGCAATCTTCACCGGAGCGGACTTTCCAGGCTGGCAAAGTCGACCGTCGCGTCAACCCATCTCCCGTTGCCGGCGCTTGATTCAACCGCAGCCTCCACGAATTTCATGCCCAGTACGCCATCTCGAGATGTCGCGAACTCAAAACTCGTACCGTCCACCGGCGCTCCTGCATCCACCGCCGCGATCGCCGCCGCGGCAGAATTGTAATAGTTCGCGAAGGCCTCCAAAATGCCTTGCGGATGCCCGATCTTCATACGACTTGACCTTCTTGCAGCCTCGCTGAGTCCGACTTCGCCCCGCCGCAAGAGCTTCTGAGATCCATCGACAGGGCGGATCCACAGTTCATCCGGACGTTCCTGAGCCCACGCCAGTCCACCCTTGTCACCGAAAATCCGTAGCTGCAAACCGTTGCCGAGACCGGAGGCAGCATAACTCGCCCATAGCTGACCCCTGGCGCCGTTCTGGAACCGCAGATTGACGTGCGCGTTGTCATCGGCGACACGGCCTCTGACGACCGTGTGGATGTCGGCCGACACCTCCGCCAGCTCGAGACCGGTAACAAAACGTGCCAGCTGGTGGGCGTGCGTGCCAATGTCGCCAAGTACCGACGATGGTCCCGCGATTTCGGGAGTAAGGCGCCACTGCGCTCCGGCGTCACCCTGGGCTTCAATCAGTTTGGCGCGCCCCCCCGTGGCGTATTCGAGCTGGATCATCAGCAATTCGCCCAATTCGCCAGCAGCGACCCGTTCTCGCGCCTCCCTGACCATGGCATAGCACGCATAGATATGGGTCAGTCCGAAAATGACGCCGCCTGATCTGGCCGCAACGTGCGCCTGAACAGCGTCGCCAAAAGATGTCGCCAGCGGCTTGTCGCAGATGATGTGAACGCCCTGATCGATAAAAGCGAGGCTGATGGGAACGTGACTGTCATTCGGGGTCACGATACTCACCGCGCGAACTCCGTCGTCTCGCTTCCCCTCGACCGCCGCCATGCGTTGCCAGTCGGTGTAGATTCGCTCCGGATCCAAACCAAGCGTCCGTCCCATTTCGGTATTCTTGTCCGGATCGCGAGAAAAACACCCGGCCGTAAGCTCAAAGGCTCCATCCATGTTTGCGCCATAGCGGTGGGCGGCGCCAATTCCGGCACCGGGTCCTCCGCCCACCATGCCGAGGCTGATGCGGTTCTGCTCAGTCATCTCCTGTATTCCCATCGACAGGGTTGCGGGGATTGCCGACCGATCCGGATTTGGCACTTAATCCGGAATGTTCTCGCGCATGATGATTTCCGTAGGGATGGAGTCGAAACGCACCGGTCGTTCGGCGATCCGATCGACGACGGCCGTGAGGGCCGTCTGCGCCACCTTGGCCATATCCTGATGCACGACCGCGTCCATGACCCCACTGATCAGGCACTGTCGCGTCAGTGGTGTGAGGTTGAAGGCGACATAGGTTACCTCGTCCGTACGCCCGCTTTCCAGCATGGCTTTCTCGATACCGCGGTTACCGCTGCCGATACTGTAGATGCCAATCAAATCGCTGCGTGAGGACAGGAGATCAGCCGCCTGCTCATAATTCTTTTGCGGGTCGTCGAAAACCTGAATGGCATCGAGAAGTGTCACCTCTTCGAATTCGCTCCGCATGACCGCGCGGAATCCCATCTCTCTTTCCTCATGGCTCAAATAAAGATGACTCCCCCAGAATATTGCGACCGCTCCCGGCCGCCGGCACAGACGACCCATTAACTGACCCGCCACCCGGCCGGCCGCGCGGTTATCGAGGCCGACATACCCGATGTTTTCGGCTCGTGGCAGATCGGTCAGAATCGTGACGACCGGTATCCCGGCGGTGGTTAGCTGACTGATCGCAGTTCGGACGGTGGGGTGCTCCAGAACCTGGACGATGACACCAGAACTCCCGATCCTGCGGCAGCGGTCCAACGCTCGCGCCAAAGCCACAGGATCCATTCGCCGGGGCTGAGTAAGGCGTACCGTTACGCCGCGCCCTGCAGCCGTTCGTCGAATTTCGCTGGCCAGCGCCTCGTTGGAAAAACCGGCGTTACCGGCGATGATCACATCAACTGTCAGGTCCTTGGCGATCGTCGGGATTACGGTCGGCCGCTGGGGGCTTCGCTCCAGCCATCTGACCGCCTCCCGGACTTTGGCGACGGTCTTGACGCTGACACTCGGTCGTTGGTTGAGGACGCGGTCCACCGTGGCTGTGCTGACACCTGCTTGCAGAGCAATATCGATGATGCGCGCTCCGCGGTGGCGCTGGACGGTCATGAAAGGTACAGTCCAAAATGATGCATCAGACTTGGCAGCTTGATGTGATCTGGCCCGCAAATGTACAAACCGCGTTTACTCGTCGTCAAGTTCGGGCGCCAATCGCCCGGCGTGGCGAGAGGTGACCAATTTGGCGCCGATGACCAATGCCACCAGCTAATTAAGTTAAGTGGGCATTCGGTGAAACATCGCCACCGATACCGGACACGCGGACGATCGCCGAAGAAAGCCTACGGTTGATTTGATGCCTCATGGCAACATCACGCCTCATATTTTCTTGCCAAACTGACCCGATGCGCCGAACACATCAATCTTGACGTTGACTCATGTCGATCAGCGATCAAAATCCGCCTAATGAGATCTTCGCTCTTGTGGCCATCGTGCCGAGGGCCGCGAAGGGAGTGAATTTTTGCTCGAAATCCGGAGCGTGCATTCAGGCTACGGCAAGCTGAAAATCTTGCGCGGCATCTCCATGTCGGTGCCGAATGGCTCCATTGTGACGCTGCTCGGCGGCAATGGCACCGGTAAGTCAACTATGCTCAAAGCCATTTCCGGCTTGATTCCCGTGTGGGAGGGCGAGATCACCTTCGATGGCCGTGCCATCCAAAACCTGAAACCGCACGTGATCGTCCGGCGGGGACTCGTCCAGGTCACGCAGGGCAAGGATTCCTATCCCGGCATGACAGTGGAGGACAATCTGAAGGTCGGTGCTTTCAGTCGCTCTGATCGAGCCGGCGTTGCGCAGGACATGGAAATGGTGTTCGACCTGTTTCCCAGACTCAAGGATCGTCGCAGGCAGATTTCCGGAACTCTGTCGGGGGGCGAGGTTCAGATGTTGGTGATCGGGCGTGGATTGATGGCACGGCCCAAAATGATCATGCTGGACGAACCCAGCGCCGCTTTGGCGCCGAAAATCGTTCTTGACATATTTCGGGTGGTCAACCGCATCCGCAGGGACATGAACATGACCATACTCCTGGTCGAGCAGAATGTGCGCATGGCCCTGTTGCTAGCCGATTATGGTTACATCATTCGTGATGGCGTCGTTCACATGGAAGGCGAAGCTTCCAGTATGATCGACGATGACAATGTCCGGCAGTCCTATCTCGGCGGCACTGTAGCTGACACCAATGTCGAAGCGCTGAGCTAGGCGACGAGGGATCGAAGTATGTTCTTTGATTTTCTTATTGTCGGTCTGTCCATAGGTATCGTTTACGGCATTGTCGCTCTCGGCATCTCGCTCATCTACTCCGGATTGGACATTGTCCACTTTGCCCATGGCGAGATTTTCATGCTTGGCGCCTTTATTGGGTTGGTGTTCTTCAACACGGTCGGATTTCCGTATCCGGTTGCAATGATCCTGGCGATGGCGGTCACCGGCCTCGTCGGCGTCTTTATCGAACGGGTCTTCTATCGCCCGCTGACGCGCTCAGGTGGCGGCTATACGGTCGCCGGCATGGGTATGATCATCGTTGGTTTCGGCATGGCCATCATCTTGCAGAACGTAGCGTTTTTGATCTGGGGGGCGACCAGTTTCGGCTATGACCCGATCTACGGGCCGCCGATCCAGTTGGGCGGCATCAGCTTGCCGCGGAGCTATCTCTGGATCCTGGTCGTCGCGATCACTCTGATGGTGGCCCTCAACCTCTTTCTGCAGCGGACCAAGCTGGGTTTGGCGGTGCGCGCGGTGGCGGCCAACAAGGAAATTGCGTCACTCATGGGTATCAATGTGCCGGTGATGATCTCGCTGATATTCGGGGTCGCCTGCGCTCTCGGTGCCGCTGGCGGCGTGCTGATCGGACCCATCAACTTCGTCAGTGTCGAAATGGGCTATCTGATGCTGATCAAAGCCTTTTCCGCTGCGGTGATCGGCGGTTTCGGCAGCCTGCCGGGGGCGATCCTCGGTGGTCTTCTTGTCGGCGTCGTCGAGACCTTCGGTGCCGCCTACATTTCGGGCAGCCACAAGGATATCTACGCGTTCATTCTCCTCATTGTCGTCCTGATGGTGCGACCGTCCGGCATCATGGGCGTACTCGTCAAGGTCAAGGCCTAGGGCGCATATTCCATTGAACCGAAGCGTGGCAGGAGCGCCACAAAAAAAGGGAGCGAAACTATGAAAACGATAATCACGACAGCAATATCTGCGTCGTTGCTGGGGGCAGGACTGCTTGCAGGCTCCGCCGCGATGTCAGGTGAGATACGGGTCGGCGTGACTCTTCGGATGATTTCTGACAATGGCCAAAAACAGGGCGAAATGATCGCCGACGAATTCGAGGCGATCAACGAAGCGGGCGGCATCAACGGACACACGATCAAGCTGACCCTGCTCAATGATGAGTGCAAGTCCGACAAGGGCGTCGCAAATGCCAACCGGCTCGTTTATCAGGAGCAGGTCCATCTGGTGATTGGCTCGTCCTGTTCGTCGGTCACGCTGCCGATCGTGGCGGTGACGGCCGGGGGCGAAACACCGCAGATCATTCCGCACTCGACCAGCGCGTCGATCACGCAGCAAGGCTCGGAATGGATTTTCCGGGTGCCGATCTCGGCCCGTTTCTACAAGGGTGTGCTGGCAAAGTATATTGGCGACAACGTCGGCACGAGGGTGGCCTACATGTATGTGGCCGACGAGGCTGCGCGGTCGGAAACCGAAGGTCTGGTCGAGCTAATGCGTGACATGTATGGCGTCGAGCCACTGTACATTGAGCAGGGTCAGGAGAAGGAAATTGATTTCCGCTCCAACCTGCTGGCCATCAAGGATCTTAACCCCGACGCCATTTACATTGCCGGCCAGGCCGAGGCGATTGCCCGATTCCTGGTGCAGTCCTACGAGGTTGGCATTCCGGACACGGTCGCGCGTGCCGGGTCGTCAGCGGTGTCGGTTGCCGACGCACCGATCCTGGCTGGCGACGCCATCAAGGGCGTCTTTTACTCGGCCGCCTATTCGGACTCCGATACACGCGAGATCGCCCAGGAGTTCAACAAGATGGTGCTGGACCGCTACGGGGTGGAAAGCGTCGACCATGACTTCAGTCAGGCTTGGGATCTCCTGCAGATCGTCAAGCTCGCACTCGGCAACGCCGACCTCCAGCTCACCGACGACAGCCTGGCTGCCGATCGCACGGCCATTCGCGATGCCCTCGCCAACATCAAGGACTATGAGGGTCTTGCCTCGGGCCCGATCAGCTTCTGTGCCGACCCAACGCCGGAGTGCCGCGACGGCAACCGGACACCGGTGCTGATTTCCTATATCAGCGGCGGCAAGGACTTCGAGGTTGAGGTTCTGGATCGCGTCACAATGCCGATCGATTTCGGCCTCTGATCGGACAGAGCGAGGCTTGGCGGGGGCGGCCTGAGTGGTTGTCCCCGCCCAGGGACCGGACACAAATGCCAAGAGCAAACAAGACGAGATGAAGACCCGACCAAACCGCACCGGGCGCGGGGCATGAACCAGGTATTCATCGCCCTTCAGGGATTGATCGAACGCATGCGGTCGGTGCACCGGTCGTTGCCGTGGATCGTCTCGTTCGCATTGCTGTGCGCCCTACCGTACTTGGCCCAGAACCAGTACCAGATCTTTCTGATGAATCTGATCGCCATCATGATCATCCTTGTGGTGGGCCTGAACATCGTCAAGGGATTTGCCGGGCAAGTCACGGTCGGTCATATCGGCCTCTACGCCGTCGGCGCTTATTCGACCGCTGTTATTACGGTCAATTTCGGTTTTCCCTTCCTGCTGGCGCTGCCGTGCGCCATTCTCATTACGATGATGGCCGGCTGTGTTGTCGGCGTTCCGTCCTTCCGGCTGGAGGGGGCATATCTGGCGCTGGCCACGCTCGGATTTGCAGAATCCATTCGCATCTCTGCCGCCGTCACCGACTATCTTGGTTCGACGTCCGGATTTGGCGGGATTCCCTCGCCGGTCATCTTCGGCGTCAAGTTCGACCAGTATCATGAGTACTACTACATCGTCATGCCGATTGCCCTGGTGGCAGTCTATATCTCTTTTGCGGTTCTGCGCTCGTCTACTGGCCGCGCCTTTACCGCGATCCGGGAGGATACGATTGCGGCCGCGGCCGCCGGCGTGAACGTAAAGCGCTACAAGCTGATCGCATTCGTCGTGGGGGCGGCGTATGCCGGCTGTGCCGGATCGCTGTACGCCCAGATGACTCCGGGCTACATCCACCCGAACAATTTCACGGTGATCGAAATGGTCACCCTGCTGCTGATGGTCGTGCTGGGGGGGCTCGGTCATATCTGGGGCGGCATTATCGGCGCCGTCCTGGTCACCATCATCTTCGATCTGACGCGAGGATGGTATTACTACCAACTCCTCATGTTCGGATCGGTCATCGTGCTGTCGGTCATCTTCATGCCGAAGGGCATTGGCGGGATCCTGGACCGCTATCTGATCAGCAAGCGCTTTGTCACCGCTCGCGAGCGCAGCCACAATATCTCGGTGGGGTCGGTCGAGTGACGGGCACGCCGGGTGAACACACCGTCCCGCTGCTGGAGACGCGCAAGCTGTCAAAGAATTTCGGCGGCCTGCATGCCATCGCCAACCTCGACTTCAAGCTCCACCAAGGCGAGATGCGCGGTTTGATCGGTCCCAATGGATCCGGCAAGAGCACGTTCTTCAATCTCGTCTCCAGCGTTTACGCCCCGACTTCGGGATCGATCCTGCTCGACGGTCAGAATGTGACTGCGCTGGCGCCTCACAAGATTGCCGAATTGGGTGTGGCCCGCACGTTTCAGCTACTCAGGAACTTCAACGAGATAACGGTTCTCGACAACCTGCGGGTCGGCCAGCACATGCATGTCACCTACTCTCCGCTCGCCGCGATTCTCGGCACCCAAAAGGTGAGATCAGAGGAAAAGAGGATCCGGGAGGAGATGATGGAGATTCTGACGTTCATTGGCCTTGCGGATTTCGCCGAGATTCCGGCATCCGAACTTTCCGGCGGCCAACGCCGTCTTCTTTCCCTGGGTCGAGCCATGGCCATGCGTCCGAAATTGCTGTTGTTGGATGAACCCGCCGCGGGCCTGTCACCGGTCAATGTCGACAATCTGCTCGAGATCGTCGCGGCGCTGCAAAAACGTTACGATCTCACCGTCGTTATCGTGGAACATATCCTCAAGGTGGTGATGAATATGTGCCAGCGGGTCACCGTTCTCGACCACGGCGAAAAGATTGCCGAAGGCACACCGCAAGAAGTCAAAGACGACCATGCGGTGATTGAGGCTTATCTCGGTCGCGAGATGAACAATGAAGACATCCGGGCCGCCTTGATGGCTTGAGATTCGAACGGCCGGGACGATCAACGCGCGGCGAGGCTGGCTCCGCGGGTCAAGTGCAAACCGACGTTGACGCCGCGGTCGCTCACTTACGCCGCCCAGTCGAGGATAACCTTGCCCGACTTGCCGGCGGCCATCGCCTCGAAGCCCTGAAGATAGTCGGCGGCCGGCAGGCGGTGGGTGATCAACGGAGACAGGTCGAGCCGGCCCTGCACCAGCGTCGACATCTTGTACCAGGTCTCGAACATCTCGCGGCCATAGATCCCCTTGAGCGTCAGCATCTTGAAGATGACTTCGTTCCAGTCGATCTCGAACGCGGTCGACGCGATGCCGAGAATGGCGACCTTGCCGCCATTGTTCATCACCGCAATCATGTCGCGAAACGCCTGCGCCGCGCCGGACATCTCCAGCCCGACGTCAAAGCCCTCGGTCATCCCGATGGACTGCATGACGTCCTCAAGCTTCGTGCTCCGGGCGTCGACGACATGATCGATGCCCATTGATCGTGCCCGCTCCAGCCGCTCCGGGTTGATGTCGGTGATCACCACCTTGCGCGCACCAACCTCCTTGGCCACCAGCGCCGCCATGATCCCGATGGCGCCGGCGCCGGTCACCAGAACATCCTCGCCGACCAGATCGAAGCTCAACGCCGTGTGCACGGCATTGCCGAAGGGATCGAAGATCGCAACGATTTCGTCAGGCACGTCGTCGGGCGGCACGAAGAGGTTGTATTCCGGCACCACGACATACTCCGCGAACGAGCCCGGCCTGTGGACGCCGACGCCGAGCGTATTGCGGCAGAGATGACCGCGGCCGGCGCGGCAGTTGCGACAGGCGCCACAGACGATGTGTCCTTCCGCGGTGACGCGCTGTCCGACCCGGTAGCGCGTCGCGGCGGAGCCAAGGGCGACGATTTCGCCGCAGAATTCGTGACCGATCGTCATCGGTACCGGCACGGTCTTCGCCGCCCAGTCGTCCCATTCATAGATATGGATATCGGTACCGCAGATCGCCGACTTGCGAACCTTGATCAAAGCGTCATTCGGTCCGGGCTCGGGTACGGGTATCTCCTGCATCCAGATACCCCTTTCGGGCTTCGCCTTGACGAGCGCGCGCATGGTCGTCGACAAGCTCACGGTGTTCTCCCTAGCTTATGAGGCCAAGCTCTCGGCCGATCTCCCGAAACGCGGCAACGGCCTGATCGATGTCCTCCGGCGTGTGGGTCGCCGACATCTGCGTCCGGATCCGCGCCGCCCCTTCCGGCACCACCGGATAGGTAAATCCGATGACGTAGACGCCGAGGTCGAGCAATCTCTTAGCCATTTCGCCGGCGAGCCGCGCGTCGCCGATCATGACCGGGATGATCGGATGATCGGCACCGGCAAGTGTGAAGCCGGCCTCCTCCATCGCCGCCCGGAAGCGCGCTGCGTTGGCCGCCAGTTTCAGGCGAAGTTCGTTTCCGCCCTGTACCAGATCGAGCGCCGTCAGCGTGGCAGATGCGATCATGGGCGTCAGCGTGTTGGAGAACAGATAGGGACGGGATCGCTGCCGCAGCAGGTCGACGACCACCGCGCTTGCGCAAGTGTAGCCCCCTGACGCACCACCGAGCGCCTTGCCCAAGGTACCGGTGACAATGTCGACCCGCCCTTCGACGCGACAATACTCAATCGACCCACGGCCATTCTCGCCGAGAACGCCGACCGCATGGGAATCGTCGACCATGACAAGCGCGTCGTACCGGTCCGCGAGGTCACAGATGCCCGGCAGGTTTGCCACAATGCCGTCCATGGAGAAGACGCCGTCGGTCGCGATCACCCGGAAGCGGGCATCTCGCGCGTCTCGCAGCTTTGCCTCCAGATCCGCCATATCATTGTTGGCGTAGCGGAAACGCCGCGCCTTGCAGAGGCGAACACCATCGATGATCGACGCGTGGTTCAGCGCATCCGAGATGATGGCATCCTGTTCGCCAAACAGTGTCTCGAAGAAGCCGGTATTGGCGTCAAAGCACGACGAATAGAGAATGGCCCTGTCGAACCCCAGATACGACGCAAGCCGCGCTTCAAGGGCGGTGTGAACGTCCTGCGTGCCGCATATGAACCTGACCGAGGCCATGCCGTAACCATGGCGGTCGAGCGCCCGGTGGCCCGCTTCGATCAGCGCCGGGCTGTCGGCGAGACCGAGATAATTGTTGGCACATAGATTCAGGACATCGGCGCGATCAGCGAGCGCCACGCGCCCGGCCTGCTTCGACGTGATCACCCGCTCGGGCTTGTAGAGACCGTCGCTCTTAAGGCTTTCCAGCTGCTCGATCAGATGACGTTCGAATTCAGTCATGGGCGGCTTCCCCAGGGCAAAGGCCGATCTTGGCCGGCGCCGAACACCCGGCCGGTCAGTTTCCCCTACCCTGACGCAGTGTCAATGCCGACGGCAACAGTCATCACCGTCGCGAAGAGAGCATAGGCAAGTGCCCGGCGCATGGCGCCGGGTACCGACTTTTGTCCTCAGACCGCGATCCGTTCCTTTTGAATCGGACTGCGGCCGTCGGCTTTTTCCTCGCTCTCTCCGGGCGGAAAAGTGTGAGACACTTTGCCTGAGAACGCTCAAATCACCAGGAAATCCTGGGCGTCGAGGTTGAGGCCGGTGTCGAGCGTGGCGAACAGAACCTTGCCGCCGCCGCTGTCTCCATTTGCGTCATAGAACAGCTTGCCGTTGTTGTCGTTGTAGATGATGTGGTCATTGCCGTCCTTCGCCTTCTTGCCGATGACGAATTCGCCATTGCCGACCTTGTTGCCGACCGCCGCGAAGATCGCATTGTCGAGGACGATCTTGTCCTTGTTGGTCTTGAAGTCGCCGATCGTGTCGGCCTGGGCAAGGCCGAGGGGATTGTCGAAGACGAACTTGTCCTTGCCGCCGCCCCCGACCAGGTTGTCGTTGCCCATCTGGCCGAGAAGCTTGTCCTTGCCCTTGCCGCCGACAATGGTGTCGTCATCATCGCCGCCTCTCAGGGTATCCTTGCCCTTGCCGCCGGCGATGAGGTCGTTTCCATCATTGCCTCTGATGTCATTCTTGCCAGCGTCGCCATAAAGGTTGTCGGAGTGATTGGAACCGATGATGTTTTCGATCCCGAACAGGCTGTCTCCATTCGCGTCGCTACCGACGCCGGCATTGCTTGCAAGGTTGACGATCACACCGCCGGGCGAGTCGAGATAGGACGCCGTGTCGACACCCTCGCCACCGATCAGCGTATCGCCGCCGCCGCCGCCCTTGAGGACGTCGTTCCCTTCGCCACCGATCAGCGTGTCGGTGCCGCCATAGCCGAGCAGGGTGTCGTTGCCGTCCCACCCGTCGAGGGTGTTGTTGCCGTTATCGCCGATCAGAAGGTCACCATGGCTCGAACCGGTGAGGCTCTCGATGCTGGTGAGCGTGTCGCCTTCGGCGGTGCCGCCGGTGCCTTCGCCGGTCATGAGGCTGACCTGCACACCCTCGGCGGAGTCGGTGTAGTTGGCCGTGTCGAAGCCTGCTCCACCGTTGAGGGCATCGGCGCCGCCGCCGCCCTTCAGCATGTCATTGCCGCCGTTTCCGTAAAGGAAGTCGTCGCCGCCGAGTCCGTAGATTTCATCCGGACCATTGGTGACGCCATCGGCGCCGTTCAGGGTTTCAGCGTTGTCTGTTCCGGTAACTGTAGCCATGGGTCGTGCCCTTTCTGTCGAGTTGCGTGCACCGGACTGCTTCCGGCGCGGTTAACTCCCCAGAATTGCGACGACCTCTCTTCCCGTAATCCGGTGCTCATGGCTACGGCACCGATGGGCTCTGGTGTATCGCACTTGCCCCGTCGCTTGCAGTGACCGCTTTCACAGGAAGGGTGGGCGGGGTGCGCCCGTGCATCGAGGGCTGCCGGATCAGCGGGGTGAGCGGGGTCTGGATCCGTACTTTCACGGCATCGCCGGCAACGTTCGGGCATTGGGCCGAGGGCGGCGCGCGACGGGTCGAACCTGTCTGGCCGAAGACCCTTGCGGAACATCGCCAGATTATCGATCGGATTGCAGCGCACAACGCGCGCAGCCATGCTCACCCACTTGACGCCGGCCCAGGACCTCTACGACAATTCGCGAAAGCAGGCGATCTGACGCAGTGGAGCGGCTCGCGGGGCGCGGAGCGGATGGGAATTGGCGGTGTTCGGTGTAATCGACAGGAAAGGAGTGAGCAGCCCAATCTGACTGGTCTATTCTATCTGACGAGTGCCGGGCACAGCTGATACGCGCAGCGCAGGTGCTGGGCCGCCAAGATTTGAGAAATGATGGAGAGCGCAATGACCGACGCGCTGGCACGCTTCAGGCTGGAGGGAAAGACCGCGGTTGTCACCGGTGGCGCCCGCGGTATCGGCTATGCGACCGCTGAACTGATGGCGGCCGCCGGCGCCGACATCGCACTGGTCGACATTCTTGAAGAGCCCGGCCAGGAAAGCGCCGAACGACTCCGTGCGTCAGGCCGCAAGGTGACCTTCCATCAAGCCGATCTGACCGATCCGGCGGCATCAACAAGCGTGTGCGCCGAAGTCACTGACGCGCATCGACCTGCGGGAATATTGGTCAATTGCATTGGCATCTGCCCCAATACCGACGTTCTTGATATCCCACCGGCTGAGTGGCGCGAAGTCATGGATGTCAATGTCAACGCCCAGTTCTTCGTCGCCCAGGCATTTGCCCGCACCATGGTCGACAATGGCGGCGGATCCATCGTGTCTATCGGTTCGAACTCCGGCTTCACGGTCGATCGGCCTCAACCACAGGCGCATTACAATGCGAGCAAAGCGGCGGTTCATCAGATGGTGCGATCGCTGGCCGCCGAACTCGCCCCGCAGAACGTGCGGGTCAATGCCGTCGCACCCGGCTACACCTTGACCGAGATGACCAAGCGCGGCCTCGGTAAACGCGAGTGGGTCGATATCTGGCAGGATATGACACCAATGCAGCGTTTCGCCGAACCGGAGGAAATCGCGCACGCCGTACTCTATCTCGCCAGCGACGCGGCGAGCTACGTGACCGGCACGGTGTTGCTGGTCGACGGCGGCTACAGCTGCTGGTGATGGCGAACCGGCCGCCATCTGCTCAGAAAAAGTGGGCGTGCTCCATGTCCGGCGCAATGACCAGCCGATCGCCGACCGCCGCCTTGAAACCGGGGTCGGTCAACACCCGGAAGGTCACGCCGGCATCATCGTTGAGAATGATCACCGTCTCCTTGCCCAATCGCTCAACGGCGTAGACAATGACGTTGATTGCGCCTTCACCGACTGTCTCTGCAATATGCAGGTGCTGCGGACGAAGGCCGACCGCGGTGACATTGTTGGCTTTTTCGACCGAGTCTCGACGGGTCTGCGGGATCGCGAACGTGGTCTCGCCGGTGCGGAACCGCAGCTCGCCGCCCTCCGCCTGAATGCTCCCTTCAAAGAAGTTCATCGGCGGCGAACCAATGAAGCCCGCGACAAAACGCGTCTGAGGGACGTTGTAGATCTCGTCCGGGGTGCCGACCTGCTCCACCCGACCTTCATCCATGACCACGATCATGTCACCCATGGTCATGGCCTCCACCTGATCGTGGGTCACAAAGATGGTCGTCACATTGAGTGTCTTCTGCAGATGAACGAGTTCGGCGCGGAGTGAAGTACGCAGCGCCGCGTCCAGGGCAGAGAACGGCTCGTCCATGAGAAACACCGTCGGTTCACGAACGAGTGCTTTGGCAAGCGCGACCCGCTGGCGTTCACCGCCGGACAGGGCACTCGGTTTCTTGTCGAGCATTTGGTCGACACGGAGCATGACAACAACGTCCTGGACGCGCTGTCGGACCTGGTCGGCGGTCATACCCGAATGGCGCAGGCTGAGCTCGATATTGGCGCGGGCTGTGAGGTGCGGGTAGAGAAGAGCGGATTGGAACACCATCGCAATGTTGCGTGCATGCGGCGGCAGCTCGGTAACATCCAGATCGCCGAACAGAATCCTACCGGAGGTCGGCTGCTCCAGGCCGGCGATGCAGTTCAAGGTCGTCGTCTTGCCGCATCCGGACGGACCGAGCAGCACGACGAATTGTCCGTCGGCGACCTCGAGATCAAAATCAGCCACTGCAACGTACTGTCCGAAGGACTTCCTCAGTTTCTGTAGACGAATCCCGGCCATTGTTACTCTTTCAGCGGACTGGATCGACGAGGTTCAATTCGGCGATGTGGTTCTGCAAAAGGAAAGCCACCAGCGCCGGCGGCAGAATGGTGAGCGCCAGCGCTGCGGCCATGTGCTGTGGCTCGGGATGCTGGAACAGAAAGCCGCTGATGGCGGTCGGCAGCGTGTTGGCCGTCGTGCCGTTCACCAGGATCAGCGCGTAGGTGTACTCGTTCCAGGCAAACAGGAAGGCGATAACCGCCGCGACCGCCAGCCCGCTCCGGCTCATCGGCAGCATGACATAGAGGAAGGTTCCCATGCGCGTGAAGCCATCAACCCGGGCCAGGCGCTCCACGCGTGGCAGATTGCGGAAGTAGCCGATCAGCATCCAGCTGACGAACGGAATTGTGATGGTCAGCGTGACCACAGTCAGCCCAAACAGCGTGCCGTTCAGCCCCAGTTGAACATACATCGAGTAGAACGGTATCAGGGTCGATACCGGCGGCAGGGCAACGGCGAGAAGGATCGAGAACAAGAGCTTGTTCTTGTGGCGGAACTCGAGCCGCGCAAACACATAGGCAAGCGGCGCGACCACGACCAGTGTCAGGAGCATCACTATGATCGAAACGATCAGACTGTTCCTGAGGCCACGTATGATCTGATTGGCCTGACCGGACGCTTTGCGGATGACGCCCTCGGCGATCTCGAAGTCGAATCCGAAGATATTGAAATAGGCTGCCAGTTGCGGCTCCAGCGGATAGAGCGGCGGCGGGAATCGTGCGATCTCATCCGGCGTCAAGAGCGAAATCTTCAAGAACCAGTAGATAGGCAAAAGGGTCCAGACGATGACGATCGCCAGAGCGATACGGGACCAGACGGTGTGTTTCATTCGCTGGCCTCCCGTCTGCCCCACAAGAAATAGAGCAGAAGCGTCGAACCGAGGATCATGGCCAGCAGATAGAACGACATCGCCGCACCATAGCCCAGATCGAGATTCTTGAAGCTTTCCTTGTAAATCTGGAACGTCAGCACCGCCGAGATCGTCCCCGGCCCGCCCCCCGAGAGAACGAAGATGAAGTCGAACAGCTTCATCGACAGGACGGTCGTGATGCAGGTGAACACGAAAAGCGTGAATCGCAAGGGCGGCAGGGTGACGTTGAGAAAGGTCTCGAGCGGCGACAGGCGATCGACCGCTGCGAGATCGTAGAGGCGCGTCGGGATCGTCTTCAGATTGGCGAGAAGGAAGAATGCCACCAGCGGTGCCATATTCCAGGCATTGCCGATCGCCAGAACCTCAATCACCCAGTCGCGATTGATGAAGTTGACCGCATCGGTTCCGCCGAAGGCAGCCGCGATCGCCGTGCCGAGGCCGGTCTGTCCCTTGGCAAGCTGCGAGAACATGATGCCGGTGCCGTACAGCGAAACGCACCACGGCAGGATAACGAGCGTGCGCATCAGCCCGGCAAAGCGCATCGGACGGTTCAGGATCAGCGCGAAGCTGAGGCCGAGCACCATCGTCAGAAGGACCGATTCGACCGTGAAACGGACGGTGACACGGACCGACTTCCAGAAGCTCGTCTTGTCCAGGATGTCGACGAAATGCTCGAAGCCGACGAATTCGGCGCGGTAGCCGCCGAAGAACGTGATGTCGTGCATACTCATCCAGAGGGCGTAGCCCAGCGGATATGCAACGACCAGAAGGAGAAAGACAAGCACCGGCAAGGCCAGCAACAGTGCGAAGCTGAAATTGGAGAGTTCGGTTGTGCGCTTGGGCGATGCCATGGCAGGTCCGAAAGACGACGCCGGTGTTGAAACACCGGCGTCGTCAGATCGTCGCTAGTTGATGTCGTACTTCTTGTTCAGA
>JAAEOR010000730.1 GCA_024222895.1 Hyphomicrobiales bacterium
AGGCGCCGGCGTAGAGGGCCCGGTGGAGAGGGCGATGGACGCGGACGCCGTTTCTCTTGGTGACAAATACGATCTTGCGAAGCGCCGGATCCTTCTGACCGGGTCGCAGGCGGTCGTCCGCCTGGCGTTGATGCAGTACGCCCGCGACCGGCGGATGGGCAAGCAAACGGCGGGATATGTGACCGGCTATCGCGGCTCACCGCTTGGCGCTCTGGACCAGCAATTCGCCCGCGCTTCCAACATCTTGGCCGACACCGATATCGTGTTCCAGCCGGCGGTCAACGAAGACCTCGCGGCCACGGCGCTCTGGGGCGCACAACAGGCCGAAATGCGTGGCGAGGGCAGGTTCGACGGCGTGTTCGGCATCTGGTACGGCAAGGGGCCGGGGGCTGATCGTTCCGGTGATGCGCTCAAGCATGCCAACCTGGCGGGAACGTCTCCGTGGGGTGGCGTTCTGGCGTTGATGGGCGATGACCATACCTGCGAGTCCTCGACCACCGCCCACCAGTCCGAATACGCCTTCGTCGACGCCATGATTCCGATCCTGTCGCCGGCCGGGGTTCAGGAGATCCTCGACTACGGGCTGTTCGGTATCGCCATGTCGCGCTTCACCGGTGTCTGGGTCGGCCTGAAATGCGTCAAGGACACCGTCGAGTCGACGGCCACCGTGGACGGATCACTCGATCGCCAGTCGACGGTCATCCCGGGCGGATTCACCATGCCGCCCGGCGGCCTGTCGATCCGACCCGGCGATCCGCCCGTGGCCCAGGAGGAGCGGCTGCACGAAAGCAAGCTCCCGGCCGTTCTGGCGTTCCTGAGGGCCAATGTACCGGATCGACTGGTGCTGGCGGGCGGGCGGGCACCGCGGATCGGTGTGATCACCGCCGGCAAGAGCTATCTTGACGTGCTCCAGGCACTCGACGACCTCGGGATCGATGAAGCGCGGGCGGCAGCCCATGGCCTGAAGCTCCTCAAGCTGGCCTGCACATGGCCGCTTGAGCCCAGCACGATCCGCCGCTTTGCCGTCCAGCTCGACATGATCGTGGTGGTCGAGGAAAAGCGGGGGCTGATCGAAGCACAGGTCAAGGAGATCCTCTATGGCGGCCGGGTCGTACCCACCGTGGTCGGAAAACGTGATGAGGAGGGTCGGTGGCTTCTGCCGTCAAAGGGCGCACTTGATTCAAACCAGATCGCGATCGCCATCGGCGATCGTATTCTGACCGGGAATTTCGATGCACAGCTCGAGCACTCACTGGGTCGGATCAAGGCAGCACAGGAGCGACTGGCCGCGGGGCGTGATGTCGCGACCCGGGGTTACTACTTTTGCGCCGGGTGTCCCTACAACAGCGGGACGACCGTGCCGGAGGGGTCACGTGCCTATGCCGGCATCGGCTGTCACTACATGGTCCAGCGAATGGATCGCGCCACCGAAGGCTACACCCAGATGGGAGCGGAGGGTGCGAACTGGGTTGGCGAGGCGCCCTTTTCCCAACGGGGGCATGTCTTCCAGAACATTGGCGACGGCACCTACAACCATTCGGGCAGCCTCGCCATCCGGGCCGCGGCGATCGCCGGGGTCGACATCACCTACCGCATCTATGTCAACGACGCTGTCGCCCTGACAGGCGGCCAGAAGGTCGACGGCGAGATGGGCGTCGCCGAAATCGCTGCCCAGGTGAGGGCCGAGGGCGCCAATCGGATCGTCGTCGTTTCCGAGGACCCGAAACGATATCCGAAGGTCGGTCGGTGGCGGACCGGCGTCGACATACGCCATCGCGACGAGCTCGAGTCGGTTCAGCAGGGCCTGGCCAAGGTCGGCGGGCTTTCGGTTCTCATCTACGACCAGACCTGCGCGGCGGAAAAACGTCGCCGGCGCAAGCGCGGCAAGCTCCCCGACCCGGATTGTCGCGTCGTCATCAACAGCCTGGTCTGCGAGGGCTGCGGCGATTGCGGTGTGCAGTCGAATTGCGTCGCCATCGCCCCGCTGGAAACCGAGTTCGGACGCAAGCGAACCATCGACCAGTCCGCCTGCAATAAGGATCTTTCTTGCCTCAAGGGGTTCTGTCCGAGCTTTGTGACCGTCCATGGCGCCCGACCGCACCAGCGCGACACGACGATCACCTTCGACCTGCCCGACCCCGTGGCGCCCGAACTGGATGGCGACTACGCGATCCTGATCACCGGCGTTGGCGGCACCGGCGTCGTGACGATCGGTGCGCTGATCGCCATGGCCGCCCATATCGAAGGCAAGGGGGTCGGCGTGATCGACATGGCGGGGCTGGCGCAGAAGGGCGGCCCGGTCACAAGTCATGTGCGGATTGCGGCGCGGCCATCGGGGATCAAAGCGATCCGTGTCGCTGCCGGCGGTGCCGACATACTGCTTGCCTGTGACATGGTCGTAGCGGGGACGGCGCGGTCGCTGGCGGCGATCGAACCCGGGCGCACGCGCGCATTCGTCAACACCCACGAGACCTATCCGGGCGAGTTCACCCACGATCCCGATTTCACACTACCGGCCGAGCGATTGATCGAGGCGATCTCGTCGCGGGCCGGCGAACCGCAAACCGTCGCGATCGAGGCAACCCGTATCGCGACCGCGCTGACGGGCGACGCCATAGCCACCAACATGTTCATGCTTGGGCTTGCCTACCAGTCAGGCGCGATCCCCCTGGCGGCCGAAGCACTCGAGCAGGCGATCACCCTCAACGGAGTCGATGTTGCGATGAACAAGGCGGCGTTTGCCTGGGGGCGGCGGGCGGCGGTCGCACCCGATGAGGTCACCGCGGCGGCGGATCGGCTGGTGGGGAAGGCGCCGACCGCGGATGGCCACGACCTGGACCAGATCGTCGACCGCCGGGCCGCTTTCTTGACCAACTATCAGAACCAGACCTACGCGCAGCGCTATGCCTCGGCGGTCAATGCCATTCGGGTGAAGGAAGGACGTGTGGCGCCGGGACGCGAGGACCTTTCGACAGCAGTCGCCCGCAATCTCTTCAAACTCATGGCGATCAAGGACGAGTACGAAGTCGCCCGCCTCTACACCGACGGATCATTCGAGCGGGAGTTGTTAGCGGCCTTCGCCGGATGGGACAAACTGGAATTCCACCTCGCTCCGCCGCTTCTTTCCCGCCGTGATCCCAGGTCCGGCCGACTGCGGAAGTCACGCTACGGTGCCTGGATGATGGGCGGCTTCAGGCTTCTTGCCGGCCTCAAGGTTCTGCGCGGCACGGCACTCGATCCGTTCCGTTTCTCTCCCGATCGCCGGCTGGAGCGCCGCTTGCTCGTCGAATATGAGGAAACCCTGTCCCTGATCGGCGAGCGGCTGACACCGGCCAATTACCCTGCGTCGATTGCGCTGGCTGGATACCCGGAGAGTATTCGCGGCTTTGGCCATGTGAAACACGCATCGGTGGAGCAGGTCGCTCCCGAGATCATCCGGCAACGGGCCGCGTTTCTTGCTGAAGGCGAAAAAATCCGCCAGGCTGCGGAGTAATCTTCGGCCGGAGAATGGTTGCCGGGGGTCAGTCGGTCGACGCGACGACCTCCATTCGGCCGGGCTCCAGCGTATCGCCGGCAAATTCCTGCACCGCCTCGGAGAATTGCTTGAAATAATCCCGGGACTGCACGGTCTTGAGGGTCTCGTCGGAGTCCCACCGGCCGATATGCGTGCGGCCGACCCCGTCCTTGGCAATGGTCACGGAATATCGGAAACGACCCTTCACCGCCTCGTCGGCATTGATGGCGTCAATGAAGCGATTGATCGTCGATCGCCAGGGCGCATCGTCTCCATCGTAGCGGTAGCGAACAATGATGCCTTCCATTGCGGCACTCCTGATCCTTTAACCGATTGCTTAAATAAAGGATCGGAGTGCCGACTGCAACTGCCCGGGCCGAACGGGCCGGGCAGTTGCAGCTCCTGGCGGGACTCAGAGGGCGTTGATTCGGCCCTCGACCTTCGTCCGGCCTGGCTCCAGGGCATCGCCGGCAGAACCTGCACTGCACCGCCTCGTCGGCTATCCGACTGCGCGAACCGACGCTATTTGTCGCTGATCCGGTGGTAATGGAGGGGGATCCCACCGCTGACTTTCGGGGTCACCTTCACGATTTCATCGTCCTCGATCAGGTCGATGCGAGGTCCCGGAGCCGTTGCCTGCTCGGGCTCCGAACCGTTGGAACAGGCGCGCTCCCCGATTTCCACCTCGAGATGACCATCAACCTCGGTGGCCGATCCAGTGAACCAACCCGGGGTCTGGTCGCACAGGCTGAAACGATCAGTCACCAGAATGACGTCGAAGGCTCCGTTCCCCGACGGCACCAGCGACAGATGGTCGGTCGATCCGCTTCTCGGATCGAGGCCCTCATAGAGTCCAGCCCAGTCATCATCGTCGGCGTATGCCGCGGCGCCAAGGACTGCCCAAAGCATTCCTGCTACCACAATCGACTTTCTCATTTTCTCGGTCCTCATTCTCTCGCCTCAGTAGACTCGCATCCTTACCGATGACACCAAAGAGGCTCAATTGACGTTCGTCTCGGGACTGGACGGGTCCTCAGGATCTCGCCAGAGTCCCAGCAGCTACCTTGCGTTCGGCCGGCACCGTCTTCTGCAACGGTATGAGAATATCGAGAATGACCTTTCACATCGTCCATCGCCAGACGGCATCGTCTCCATCGTAGCGGCAGCGAACGTTGATGCCTTCCATCTTTCCATCTTGGCATTCTCTATTCTTCAACCGACTGACCAACTAAGCAGTCGCCGGCTCCTGGCGGGACTCAGAGGGCGTTGATCCGGCCCTCGACCTTGGGGGCCACCGTGCCGGCCGCGGTGATGAAGTCGATCACCTGCGACGCCATCAGGGTCGCATCGATCGGATCGATCAGACTCTTGCCTTCGCTCAGCACGCTATAGCCGTCACCACCGCGGGCCATGTAGTCGTTGGTGGCAAGGGTGTAGGTCGCATCGTGATCCAATGGCGCGCCATTGACCATGATCGACAGAACCCGCTCGCCGGCGGGGCGCCCATAATTCGTTTCGACCACGAGACCCGACACCTGCGGGAAGCGCCCTGCGCCGTTCTCAACCTGGCTGAATCCATTTTCGAGGGCGGCATGGATGGCTGCGCCGGAGAGCTGCAGTTTCACCGTCTTGTTGCCGAACGGGAGCTCGGCGAGAATGTCGCCACGGCTCAGAGCGGTGCCTGATTCGTATTCCCGGTCGGCCCGGATACCGCCGCCATTGGTGATCGCGATGTCGGCGTCGACGGCCTGGCGCATGGCGTCGGCGATCAGGTTGCCGATCGCCGTCTCTTCGCTACGGACCGAAGCCCGGCGGCTGTCGAGTGGTGTTTCTATCGTGCCGATTTCCACCTTCATTTCCTCGTCGAGCCGGTCGCTATAGGTCTCGACCAGTGCCGCGATCTCCGCATGCGGTTCGACGTCGGCCGTGTCGACGATGCGGAAGGTCGGGTGCCACGACACATCGACCGACCCGTCGTCGTCCTCTTCCTTGATGACCGTGATCTCGGTGATGACGACGGAGTTCGCCTGGGATTCCGATTCGGTCATCGCCGTCCGGCCGTTGTGGAAGGCAAGCAGGTGCTCGTCGTGACCGGTGAGGATCAGGTCGCCGGCCGCGGCCCGGGCGAGTGCCAGGTCGTCGTCAATCGGCGTATGCATTACTCCGATCACCAGGTCGGCGCCTGCGTCACGAAGTTCCGCCGTCTTGGCGACGCCGATTTCGACGGCCGGGGCGATGACGATGTCACCCGGGCTGGAGACGACCCGCGTGTCCTCGGTGGTCAGGCCGTAGAAGCCGAGCTTGACCCCGTCGACCTCGGTCATCTTGGTGTCAACGGTATTGGCAATGGCACTGCCGTCGGCTTCGGTCAGGTTGCTGGCGATGACCGGGAAGGTGGCCTCCCCGATCCGCTGGCGAAAGACCTCGGGCCCGAAGTCGAACTCGTGATTACCCGGTACCAGCATGTCGACATTCATATTGTTGAGGATGTCGATGATGTGCGCGCCCTTGTCCAATCCGGACAGGATCGAGGGCGACAGAGTGTCCCCGGAGTGGATGAAGAAGGTCGGCCCCTTGGCGCGCTCGGCTTCGACCACGGTTGCCAATCGGGCGAAGCCGCCGCGACCGTCCTTCTCGTTCATTCGGTCGATGTCGTTGGTCTGCACGAAAGTGATGGTGACCTCGGCAGCGAACGCCGGGGCCGCAGCAAGCGACAACCAGGCTGCGGTACCCAGGGCGCGATAGAGCGGTTTCATGTTGGCCTCTCCCAGTTTTGCTCCCGCCACGGCGGGTCGAAGCGGATATCATAGCGCGAATTGTTGCAAGCCGTGTGACGGAGAAGCGCCTCGGCCCGCTCCGGCGCCGAAATCAGATCGCTCAGATGCAAGAGGCGGGTCCGAATGTCTCAGCCGGTGGACTAAATGACCGGGCGCTCTATGCTTTTGTTGTACCGGGAACGAGTGACATGGATCAGGCTGTTTCAAATCCTGCCGAGCCGGCGCAATCGCCGTTGCCCAATGGCCACCCGCCGGTGCGCTTCGGGCGAATCGGCGTCTTGCTTGCCAATCTCGGCTCTCCTTCGGGCACCGACTACTGGTCGATGCGCCGCTACCTCAAGCAGTTTCTCTGGGATCGTCGGGTGATCGAGGTCGCCAGGCCGGTCTGGTGGATGATCCTCAACGGAATCGTCCTCTCGACACGACCGCAGAGGTCGGGCGAGGCCTACCGGACGGTTTGGAACAATGAACTGGACGAGGCACCGCTGATCACAATCACTCGTGCCCAGGCGGAGAACCTGGCAGAGCGCCTGGCCGGAGACGGGGTGGTCGTGGATTGGGGCATGCGCTACGGCGAGCGTGCAATCGGCGATCGGCTGAGAGCGATGAAGGCGGCGGGCTGCGATCGGATCCTGATCGCGCCTCTCTACCCGCAATATGCTGCCGCGACCACGGCGACCGCCAATGATGTTGCCTTCGAGGCGCTGCAGGCCATGCGCTGGGCGCCGGCGATCCGGACGCTGCCACCCTATCACGATGATCCGGTCTACATCGACGCGCTCGCCGACAGCGTCACCGAGCATCTGACGGGCCTGCCGTTCGAGCCGGAGATGGTGATCGCATCGTTTCATGGCCTGCCACAGGAATATCTCGACAAGGGCGACCCCTATCACTGCCAGTGCCAGAAGACAGGACGGATGTTGCGCGACAGGCTTGGCTGGCCGGGGGAACGGTTCAAGGTCTGTTTCCAGTCCCGGGTCAGCAAAGCGGAATGGCTTAAGCCCTATTTCGACGTGACGATCGCCGAGCTTGCCGATGACGGTCTGAGGCGGTTGGCGGTGATCATGCCGGGCTTCTCGGCCGATTGCCTGGAGACGCTGGAAGAGATTGAGATGCAGGGGGCCGAGACCTTTCGCGACCATGGCGGTGAGGACTATGCGGCGATTCCGTGCCTGAACGACAGCGATTCCGGCATGCGACTGATCGAGCATCTGGTGCGTCGCGAGCTTTCCGGCTGGCTTTGACCGGCCTGCATCTTCAATTTCGTCCTCCGACACCCCACAATCAATCCACGCTAAAGTGGTTTCGTCGCGAGTCACGCGGCGTGATTCGGCAGGGAGAAAGCTTCATGTTGTTCGGCTTCGATTGGGTCATCATCGCCATTGTAGTGCTGATCATCCTGGTGCTGTTTGCCGGCATCAAGACGATCCCGCAGGGCTTCAACTACACGGTCGAGCGGTTCGGTAAATACACGAGGACGCTGGTTCCGGGCCTTAACCTGATCGTGCCGTTCATTGATCGGGTCGGCGCGAAGATGAACATGATGGAGCAGGTGCTCGACGTCCCGACCCAGGAGGTCATTACCCGCGACAACGCAACGGTCTCCGCCGACGGGGTCGTCTTCTTCCAGGTGCTCGACGCGCCGCGCGCCGCCTACGAGGTCAACCGGCTGGAGAATGCGCTTCTCAACCTGACCATGACCAATATCCGAACGGTGATGGGGTCGATGGACCTCGACGAGCTTCTGTCAAAGCGTGACGATATCAACGACAGGCTGCTTCATGTGGTCGACGCGGCGGTGTCGCCATGGGGCATCAAGATGACCCGCATCGAGATCAAGGACATCAATCCGCCCCGCGATCTGGTCGAGGCAATGGGTCGACAGATGAAGGCCGAACGGGACAAGCGCGCCCAGATTCTCGAGGCCGAGGGCGAGCGGGCCTCGGAAATCCTCAAGGCGGAAGGCGAGAAGCAGGGCCTGATTCTCCAGGCGGAAGGCCGCCGAGAGGCGGCATTTCGCGACGCGGAAGCGCGGGAACGCTCGGCAGAAGCGGAGGCGAAGGCGACCCAGGTGGTCTCGGATGCTGTCGCCCAGGGTGATGTCCAGGCGCTCAACTACTTCGTCGCCCAGAGATACACCCAGGCGATCGAGTCGCTCGCCTCGGCACCCAACCAGAAGGTGATGATGCTTCCGGTCGAGGCAACCGCGTTGATCGGATCATTGGCAGGCATCGGCGAACTGGCGAAAGCCTCCTTTGACGAGGAATCGACACGTCGCAGAAGCAGCCGTGTACCCGCCACCGGGAACGAGACGACGCCGTGATCATCGACTACATCCGTAGCCTTGGCCTCGGCCCCTGGACATGGATTGTCGGTGGGCTGCTGCTGCTCGCCGTCGAGGTGATTGCGCCCGGCAACATCTTTGTCTGGTTCGGGTTGGCGGCCGTGTTCACCGGTGTTGTTTCGATCATTGCCGATCTGTCGTGGCAGATCGGATTGCTGGTGTTCGGCATCTCATCGCTGCTGTTTGTCGTCGTCGGGCGCCGTTTTTTCGCCCGCAGTTCTGCCAGCACCGAGCCGCTGCTCAACCGGCGCACAGACCGGTTGACCGGGACCACCTACACGCTTACGGAACCGATCGTCGGTGGCGTCGGGAAGGTTCGGATCAACGACGCCAACTGGCGCGTCAAGGGACCTGACCTGCCATCAGGCACCCGCGTCAGGATCGTCGGCCATGAAGGCGCTGTTCTGAGGGTGGAAAGGGACGACCGCTAGCCGGCAGGAGCAGCCGCGGTCCGCGTCGTCGCGTCAGACGACGCCAATTCGCAAAAGGTCGTGCATATGGACGATGCCGACCGGATGCCGATCTTCGACCACGAACAACGCGGTGATCTTCGCCTGGTTGAGGACATCAATCGCGGCGCCGACCAGCATGTCCGGCGGGACAGTCTTCGGCGCCGGAGTCATGACGTCCTCGACCAACCGGGTCAGCAAGTCGGGACCGAGGTGACGGCGCAGGTCGCCGTCGGTAATGATGCCGACGAGGCGCCGGTTGCCGTCGACCACGCCAAGGCAGCCGAATCCCATCTCGGTCGTCCGTACGATCGCTTCGCTCATCAATGTCCCGGTGGTGGCGAGCGGCAGCGACTTGCCGCGATGCATGATGTCGCGAACAAATTTGAGATTGGCTCCGAGTTTGCCGCCGGGATGGAAGGCGTGAAAGCCTTCGGCGGTGAAGCCGTGGCTCTCGAGTAATGCGATCGCCAGGGCGTCGCCGAGGCAGTGCATCATCATCGTTGAGGTTGTTGGTGCAAGCCCGTGCGGACAGGCTTCCGGCGCGCGGGGCAGGCACAAGACGGTATTGGATTCCCGCGCCAGCGAACTGTCCGGGGCGGCCGTGACGGCGACCAGCGGGATATCGAACCGCCTGGCATATTCCACCACGCTGCGCAGTTCGACGGTTTCGCCGGACCAGGACAGAACCAGAACGACGTCGTCGCGGGTCACCATCCCCAGGTCGCCGTGGCCTGCTTCCGCTGCATGAACGAAGAACGCCGGAGTCCCGGTTGAGGCCAGAGTTGCTGCGATCTTGCCGGCAACGTGGCCGCTCTTGCCGACACCGCTGACGACCACCCGGCCCGAGCAGCCATGGATCAGGTCAACCGCTTCGGAAAAAGGCCCGGCCAAACCATCGTCGAGGGCCGCCTGCAGAGCGGCGAGGCCGGCCTGCTCGGTTTCGATCGTTCGCTGGGCCGATGCCAGTGGACCGGTCTTGTCGTGCCGGGACGTCACGACCTTGACGATTCGCTTACCGGATACGGCTGCCACGCTTGATACCACTCGTTTACGGTTCACAGCGGTGTCTAGCAGGTTTCGGCGTCGGGGAGAACGGTTGCAGGCCGCAATCCGGCGGGCTCACCACGGGCATCCCGCCGCCGGCACCGGTCACCGCCCGGCAGCATCGAGCAGAGCCCGTGCCTCCGCCGCGAATGCCTCGGAAAGGTCTTCCCGTTCCAGTGCAAATGCGACATTGGCCGCAAGAAATCCCTGCTTTGATCCGCAGTCATAGGTTCGGCCGGAAAACGGGCTGGCATAGAAAGGCTGGGTCTCCATCAGCCGCAACATTGCGTCGGTGATCTGGATCTCGTTGCCGGCCCCTCGGCGTCCCTCGGCGAGAATCCCGAAGATCTCGGGCTGCAGGATGTAACGGCCGTTGATGTACTGGTTTGACGGAGCGTCCTGTGGTGCGGGTTTCTCGACCATCGTTGTCATTTGGAAACCATCACCGATCGGGTCACCGAGACCGACGATGCCATAGCTGCCGGTTTCGGCCGGATCGCACGCCTCGACGGAGATCACGTTGCCGCCGGTTTCGTCGTAGAGCGCCATCATCTCGGCGAGGCAGCCGGGCTCACCGCGGGGAATCATATCCGGCAGCATCACCACGAAGGGTTCATCGCCGATCAGATCGCGGGCGCACCAAACGGCATGGCCGAGGCCGAGGGGCTCCTGCTGCCGGGTGAAGCTCATCGTCCCGGCTGCGGCCCGGTCGCGGGTCAGTTGTTCGATCGCTTCGGTCCGCCCGCGTTCTGTCAACGTGGCCTCAAGCTCGTAAGCGATGTCGAAATGGTCCTCCAGGACACCCTTATTGCGGCCCGTAACCATGACGAAATGTTCGAGGCCGGCGTCGCGGCCCTCGTCCACAACGTACTGGATGAGCGGCCGATCGACGATCGTCAGCATCTCCTTGGGCATGGCCTTGGTCGCCGGCAGGAACCGGGTCCCGAGTCCCGCGACCGGAATGACGGCTTTACGGATGGCGGCTGGCACGTGGTTGTTCCTCGCTGATCTGGAAGGATTCGGATCGCGATATACTATCAGCCTGACCTTGGCCACCGCAGGCCCGAGTTTCCGCGCGTTGTGGACGCCGTCGCGATCGGCTCGTGGTACCAGTACCAGGTCGCTGATTGCGCCTCGCCAAACCCTGCGGAAACTCCGGTCAGAGTAGAGTAGGGATGAAGCGCTTTAACCCCTCACGGAGCCAAGTCTCTCCATCCCTCTCTCCGAACCGGACGTGCAGGTTTCCAAGCATCCGGCTCTCCGTGTACGGCTGTCGCCGCAGGTGGCCCTCAGATGGAAC
>JAAEOR010000731.1 GCA_024222895.1 Hyphomicrobiales bacterium
GCTGCCCAATATCGGCAAGACCGCGGACCTGGTGGAGGAGATCACCGCCGCCTCCGGGGAGCAGGCCAGCGGCGTCGGCCAGATCAACGAGTCCATAAGCCAACTGGACAAGGCCACCCAGCAGAACGCCTCGGCCTCCGAGGAGCTGGCGGCCACGGCGGAGGAGCTCTCCGGGCAGGCCTCGCAACTGCAGCAGACGGTGGCCTTTTTCCGGCTCGACTCCGCGAACGAAGGGACCGTAGAACGGGTGGCGGAACGACCGCCCATGTCTGTGGGCAAGCGTGGTCACGCGGCAGCCGTGGATGCCAAGGATTTCGAGCGCTTCTGAGGTGAACGCCATGAACCAACAATTGACGACTGAGATCAGTGCCGGCGCGGCCGTGCCGATGGACGGGGAGGCCAGCCAATACCTGACCTTTTTCGTGGCCGGGGAGCGCTATGCCATCGGCATCCTGGACGTGAAGGAAATCATCGAGATGGACCAGATGACGCGGGTGCCGATGACGCCGGACTACATCCGTGGGGTGATCAACCTGCGCGGCAACGTGGTGGCGGTGGTGGACCTGCACGCGCGCCTGGGCAAGGGCGTGTGCGAACTGAGCAAGCGCAGCAGCATCGTGCTGGTGGACGTGGAGGGCCAGGGAGGCCGCCAGCAGCTCGGCATGCTGGTGGACGAGGTCAACGAGATCCTGGAGATCCCGGCCAGCCACCTGCAGCCGGCGCCGGACTTCGGCACCGACATCCGCACCGATTTCATCCAGGCCATGGGCCGGGTGGACGAGCGGTTCCTGATCCTGCTCGACATCAACCAGGTGCTGTCGGTGGA
>JAAEOR010000732.1 GCA_024222895.1 Hyphomicrobiales bacterium
GACTTGAAGTCGTCGCACATCTTTATCGGCATTCTCCTCAATGTCTTCGGCACCGCCATCATGCAATTGGCCAATAGCTGGGCCGGCTTCATGATGAGCCCAGTTGGCGTCGACGCGGAAGGCGCCTTTGTCGGCAGCGTCTGGCAGGCCTTCGAGAATGTCCTGGCCACCCCCATCGCCATCCACCGCATGCTCGGCAATTTGGCATTCGGTGGGCTGGTCGCCGGCTCATACGCCGCCGTTAAGTTCATCGCCGCCAAGACGCCGGAGGAAAAGGCCCATTACGACTGGATGGGTTACGTCGCCAATCTGGTCGCCATCGCAGCGCTGATTCCATTGCCCTTCGCCGGCTACTATCTCGGCCGCGAGGTCTATTCGACCAGTGCGGTCATGGGCAACAACATGATGGGCGGCGACTTTTCCTGGACCTTCATCATCCAGGCAATGCTGGTCGGTTCGCTGTTCGTCATCTCCAACTACTATCTTTGGAGTGGCATGACCCGGATTCCTGGAGCGCAGCGCTACTACAAATTTATCAAGTACATCCTGCTGGCGTTGATCGTCTCCTTCGCCATCTGGCTGACCCCGCACAACCTGCCACTGACCGGTCAAGAGGTCGGCGAAATGGGTGGTAGCCAGTTCCACCCGATGCTCAAATTCCTGGGCCTGATGCCCGCCAAGAACGCGGTGGTCAACCTGATCATCCTGGCGACCTTCTTCAGCTTCCTGCTGTACCGCCGGGGCAATATGATGGATGCGGTGTCGATCCGCGCCCAGGGCAATGGCGCTCGGATCACCATCCTTGTCGTTGGCCTGGCGGCGATTGCCTTGGTGGCACAGTACGCGGTGGCCATGTTGGCCATGGATCCGGGCGAACTCGACCTGCCGGCGGATCGGGCCCAATTCATCCATGTGATCGGCTACGTCCTGGTCGTCGAATGCGTCGCCGGCCTCGCTGCCATCGCTTTGGCGCTGTTCGACCGCGGCAAGCTCGGGCAAGTACTCTATCTGGCCGTTACCGCCTTCAACGTGACCGTGTTCCTGGGTGTCTGGGGTTTCATCGTCATGGAGAAGGCGTCGCCGGTGCTCCGCAATGTTGCCGTTGCGCAATTCCTGCAATTGATCAGCTGTATTATCCTGGTCTCAGTTATCGACGCTTTCCTGTTCAAGCGGGCCAAGTCGCTGGGCGAGTTCCAGTGGGGCAAGATGTCCGTGCGGTCCCAATACGCGCTCTTGCTGCTCACATTCATCATCACGATGAACATGGGTCTGATGGGCTTCATCCGGTCCGGGCTGCGTGGCGATTGGCACATCTTCGGGGTTATGCGCGACACTTCTGAATGGGCCTACACGCCAAACAATTTCGTAATGACGCAGCAGGTCAGCGCTGCCGTACTGCTGTTCATGATCGGGTGCGCCTTCATGTTCTGGCTTGGCGGCATCGCATCGAGCCGGAAGGGGGACTGACCGCATGTTCGCGACCATGGTCCGACTCCTGTCTTTCTTGCTGCTCGTGCTCGGGGTCTATCTGTGGATCGGTTATTCCGTTGCCAAGCTCACCGGCGGAGATCGCGAAACCAGTGTTGCGGTCGATGTCAGCCCGGAAGGTGGCGAGGCGATCTATTGGGGCAAGGGTCGCTGCTTCACCTGTCACAGCGTTGGCGGTCAGGGAAGCGCCGTGCGCGGCCCAAATCACGGCCAATTCGGGGAAAAATTCCCCCTGCCCATGGGCGCACGCGCTGCCGAGCGGGCACTGGAGCGCTCA
>JAAEOR010000733.1 GCA_024222895.1 Hyphomicrobiales bacterium
ATGAATGCTATCGCCTTCTTGCTCTCGGATTTCCGCTTGCCCACCACTTGACCGTCCCCGAATGCAGGGGAGGGGCGTACCACGCTGATTGTTGATTTCCAATGCCGAGGAAGCGGATACCGGTCGGCTGGCGCGTCTTGCAGCGGTGCGACGGTGATGCGAGTTGCGGCGGCGCCTTCCGAACGCTACTTGTCGCCACGTTCAGAAGCCACGCCTCCCGGAGGTTTTTTTCCTCATGGTCGCCGATGCCGCCCGGTTTGTCCTTACCCTTTCCTGCCCGGACCGGCGGGGAATTGTCGCTGCCGTGGCGAACTGCATTACGGCACAGGACTGCAACATCGTCGAAAGTGCTCAATATGGTGACCCCGACGCCGAACGCTTTTTTATGCGCGTCTCGTTTTTGGCGCCTGCGCCCGTCTCGGTAGAGAGCTTCTCCAGCGGCCTTCAACCGGTGGCCACCGCTTACCATCTCGAGCAGGATATCGGGCGGGTTGATCACTCGATGTCACCGGAGGAATTTGTCGCCATCGGTCGCGATAACGAGGCGACAGTGCTGGCTCGGGCAATCAAGTCTCACCTCGAACACAGAGTGCTGATCAATGGTGAACGGACCGTTGTCTTCCGCTGAGGAACCGGCCGAACGGATCGACGGGCGCGCCGTCGCCGCGCGCGTCGTCGATCGGGTTGCCGCAGCGACGCAGCGGCTGAAGACAGAAGCCGGTGTTGTTCCGGGACTGGCTGTCGTACTCGTCGGCGACGATCCGGCGAGTCAAGTCTATGTCGGGGCCAAGGGCAAGAAGGCCACCGAACTCGGTTTTCATTCCGTCCAGCACACCCTGCCCACCGGCACGACCGAGGCCGAACTGTTGGAGCTCGTCGGTCGGCTTAACGACGATCTCGACATACACGGAATTCTGGTTCAACTGCCGCTCCCCGATCTCATTGACAAGAATCGGGTCATCGAAGCGATCTCTCCTGAGAAGGATGTCGATGGCTTTCATCCCATCAATGTCGGGCGACTTGCCAGCGGCGCCGGCAACGCCATGGTTCCCTGCACGCCGGCTGGATGCCTGATCCTGTTGCGCGACACCCTGGGCGATCGATTGGCTGGTCTCGACGCCGTGGTCATTGGCAGGTCGAATCTCGTCGGCAAGCCGATCGCCCAACTTCTGCTTGGCGAAAACTGTACCGTCACCATAGCCCACTCCCGGACACGCGATCTGCCCTCGGTGGTACGCTCCGGCGATGTCGTCGTAGCCGCTGTCGGGCGGCCCGAAATGATCCGAGGCGACTGGATCAAGCCTGGTGCAACCGTCATCGACGTCGGTGTCAACCGGGTCCCGGCGCCGGAGCGCGGCGCAGGCAAGACGCGGCTTGTCGGCGACGTTGCATTCGCGGAGGCGGCCAGGGTCGCCGCTGCGATCACACCTGTTCCGGGCGGGGTCGGTCCGATGACGATCGCGATGCTGATGGCGAACACATTGACCGCAGCCTACCGCCGTGTGGGTCGGACGCCGCCCGATATGTCCTGAGAGCCAAGCCCGCATGGCCAGGGCGGTGTTCACCAGAATTCAGGCTGGGGTGTCTCGGGGCCGTGGACGCGGGCGAGGGAGGGGTAGTGTCCTGCATGATAGGCGAGCGGCTGCCGGCCATCGGACATCATCGTCCTGATGTGACCGACGAACAGTGAATGGTCGCCGCAGTCGTGGCGAGCATGGCAGTCCGCGGTGATCCGCGCCGCGGCGTCGGCCAGGACCGGGACGCCGTTGCTCGTGTCGAAGGCGAACGCCAGACCTTCCACCACTCAGCCGGCGAAGTGGTTGGCAAGATCGGTCTGTTCGGCGGCCAGGATATTGACCGCAAAACGCGTCGCGTTACTCAGGTAGCCGTGCATCCGAGCCCGTCGGGCGACCGAAACCACACCGAGCGGAGGATCGAGCGAGCCGGACATGAAGGCGTTGGCGGTCATTCCCTGTGGCTCACCGTCGGCGGCTACGGTGATCACCGTTACCCCTGTTGCAAACCGGCTCATGACCCGACGGAAGTGGGCCGGATCGATCTCATGGGCGACCTCGGGGCGGTTCATCGCTGTCTGCCTATCCTTCGGAGTGAAGGCTTATGTGATGTTCGACAGGCGCCCATCGCTGCCGCCTACTCGAAACCTGTTATCGATACTTGGGTTATCCTTTCCAACCACAATGCCGGAGGCTGGATTGGCGAAGCTGTAACAGGACAACGTTATCTAGTCACTTTGCGATGATTGGAGTTGCCCCGCTTTCGTGGACACCTGAACATTTAGGTTCAAGGAGTTCACGATGGCAAAAACACGACGACCGTATGCACCGGCGTTTCGGCAGCAAATGATCGAACTGGTTCGGGCCGGACGAAGTCCGGAGGAACTGGGCCGAGAGTTCGAGGCGACGGCACAGTCGATCCGCAACTGGGTTGCCCAGGAGGATCGCGATGAAGGCCGGCGCAGCGACGGCCGTCCTTGACCGCCGCGACCCGCGACGGCCAAAGCGCTCCGCGCGTCGGGACGGAAGAATGGCTCCGCCGGGCGCCGAACAAAAGAATGCCAGACAACAGGAGGACAAAAAGCAACCAAACACCGTACCCTGATTCCCAAACCATCAACCGTCCACGAAACCGGGGCAGGTCCAGATTGGCAAAGCCACCGGGATTTGAGCGGTGTCAACGACCGAAAGGCCAAAGGCCTGGATTTCAGGCTTGGGCGTTCCAGTGGAGCGAATTTGACGTTTGAGTCCAGCTCGCGGCCAGGCTCTTGCTCAAATGTCGAATTCAGAAAGCTCCGCCGGGATGGTTGTTAGTGGTCCGGATGACTCCGGCATTTGCTCGGGCCGGTGCTGCAAGAGGGTAGCAAATGTCGGGGTCGGACCACTTGGGATGCCCTGACGGCGTGATCGTTGTCCGCCGATCCCGGTATGTTTCGTCCCGGATTGGCTACGATCTGGGGAAATGGAAAGGCTTCAAGTGAACATCGGCCAAAGCGATCAGAATACGGTGGTGTGGCAGGCACAACCGACCGAGTCCGTCTACACCGAGCTTGCGACCGGTCCGGGCGGCCTTGACGGCCCGCAAGTCGAAGAACGGCTGGCGACCTATGGTCACAACCAACTACCGCCCGCCCGCCCGCGAAGCGCTTTGGTTCGTTTTTTGAGCCAGTTCGAGAATCTCCTGATCTATGTGCTCCTGGCGTCTGCGGCGATCGCGGCAGTGCTGGGCGAGTGGATCGACGCCGCAGTTATCCTGGCTGTTGTGATCGCCAACGCGGTGGTCGGATATCTGCAAGAAGGGAAGGCCGAACAGGCGCTCGACGCAATCCGCAAGCTTATTACGCCCGCGGCTTCGGTTATTCGTGGTGGCAAGAGGTTGACTATAGACGCCACCGGACTCGTTCCTGGCGATATCGTGTTGCTCGATGCCGGCGACCGGGTGCCGGCCGACCTTCGTCTTGTCAAAGCTCGACATCTGCGGGTCGAAGAGGCCGCACTGACCGGGGAGTCCGTGCCAGTCGACAAGGGTGTCGATCCTGTTCCGACTGCCGCTGTACTCGGTGATCGGACCTCGATGGCCTACTCCGGCACACTTGCTGTGGCCGGCCAGGGCGCCGGTGTCGTCGTGGCGACCGGGGTCGAAACGGAACTCGGCAACATCAGCACGCTCCTCAGTCGGGTCGAAGCCCAAACCACCCCATTGATCCGTCAGATGGATCGTTTCGCTCGGGTCCTGACCTTCGTCATCCTGTCGGTCGCCGCCGGGGGTTTTGCTTTCGCCCTGCTGGCCCGATCGTATTCCGTGACCGAGGCGTTCATGGCGATGGTGGGCCTGATCGTTGCGGCGATCCCGGAGGGACTCCCGGCGGTCATGACCATCACCCTGGCGATCGGCCTACAGCGCATGGCGCGGCGAAACGCCATCATCCGAAGGCTGCCGGCGGTCGAGACGCTGGGCTCGGTGTCGGTCATCTGCTCTGACAAGACCGGCACCCTCACCCGCAACGAAATGACCGTGCGCACAATAGCGATGGCCACCGGATCGGTTGAAGTGACCGGCGTCGGTTATGAGCCGAAAGGCACGTTCGAAGGGTTGGATGCGAAGGGAAAGGCGGCGCAGAACAGGCTGCTGAATGCTGTGGGTGAAGCGGCGCTCCTCTGCAATGACGCCAGCCTCCGACAGGTCGACGGTGAGTGGGTTGTGGATGGAGATCCGATGGAGGGGGCCCTGGTATCCCTGGCGCTCAAGGCCGGTCTTGATCAGGGTCATACCTTGGACGATCGACAAAGGATTGACGAGATACCCTTCGATTCACGCCATCGGTACATGGCAACGCTGCACCGCAGCGCTGACGGGGGCCGGATAGCGTATATCAAGGGGGCTCCCGAGCGTCTGCTTGCCCTCAGTGATTGGCAGGAAGGGGATAGCGGTCCCGAGCCTATCGATCGCCAGCGTTGGCTGGCGTCGATCCAGGCGATGGCGGAGGATGGGCAGCGCGTCCTTGCCCTCGGGATGAAGGGGTTTCCGGCCGACCAGCAGGAGTTTGGCGCACGCGACGTGGAAAGTGGTGTCGTCTTCCTGGGTGCGCTGGGAATGATCGATCCACCGCGCGACGACGCCTCGGCGGCCATCGAAGAATGTCGTGCCGCCGGGATTCGCGTGAAGATGATCACCGGCGATCACGCCTTGACAGCATCGGCGATCGGGCGGCAGCTCGGTCTGCTCGACCATGAGCAGGTCACAACCGGGGAGGCACTTGATGCCCTTGATCCGGCCACGCTTCCCGCCGTCGCGGAGCGTACGGCGGTGTTCGCTCGCACGAGCCCGGAGCAGAAACTCAGCATTGTCGAGGCGCTCGAGGCCGACAATGCAGTGGTTGCGATGACCGGTGACGGGGTTAACGACGCGCCGGCACTGAAGCGCGCCACCGTCGGTATTGCCATGGGCCAGAAGGGCACGGAGGCGGCCAAGGAGGCCGCTGAGATGGTCCTGCTCGATGACAATTTTGCCTCGATCGTTGCTGCTGTCCGCGAGGGCCGGACGGTGTACGACAATCTCAAGAAAGTGATCGCCTGGACGCTGCCGACGAGCGGCGGCGAGGCCGTCATTATTCTCGTTGCCATTCTTGCCGGTTTTGCCCTGCCGGTGACGCCGGTTCAAATCCTGTGGATCAATATGATCACGGTGGTCGCGCTTGGGCTCACGCTTGCCTTCGAACCCACCGAGCCAGGTGCGATGACACGCCCGCCACGCAGTGCCGATGAGCCGATCCTGTCGCCCACTGTGGTGTGGCAGGTGGTTCTTGTCTCGCTCTTGTTTGTGGCCGGCGCATTCGGAATGTTCTTTTCGGCCCTCGACCGTGGTCTCGATATTGAGACCGCCCGCACGATCGTCGTCAATACGATCGTTGTGATGGAGATCTTCTACCTCTTCAGCGTCCGGTACATCTACACCACATCCCTGTCGCTTCGCGGCATCGTCGGTACGCCGGCCGTGCTGATCGGGGTCGCGGCGGTCACCGTCGGACAGATGGCGTTCACGTACCTGCCGTTCATGCAGGCCCTTTTCGGTTCTCGGCCGGTGGCGCTATGGGATGGCTTTGCCATTGTGGGAGTGGGGATCGCCTTGTTCGCTGTCCTGGAGGTCGAAAAGGCGATCCGCGGTCGCGTCCGGTTAAGATAAGCCCGACGGCAAGGCTGGGCGCGAGAATTGGCAGGTCCGGGCCTTGGCACCCGGCCCGCGCACGAATAATCTACCGATTCGATTTGTTTGGCTCGTTCGCCCAGGGATCTGACTGACATGCAGAAATTCGGGCTGCCCGCCGGGGTGGTAGCGGCGCTGCTGGTTGTGTTTGCCGGTAGTGCGGCGGCAACGACGCTGGATGATGTGCGCGAGCGGGACCGGCTGATTTGCGGCGTCAGTGAAGGCCTGCCGGGTTTTTCCAACCTTGACGATGCCGGAACATGGTCTGGGTTCGACGTCGACTTCTGCCGCGCTGTGGCAGCGGCGGTGCTCGGGGACACCGATAAGATCGACTTCGTCCCGTTGTCGGCCACCGCACGCTTTGACGCTCTGACGAATGGTGACGTCGATCTCCTGTCGCGCAACAGCACATGGACGATGTCACGCGATCTCGATCTGGGAATCGATTTCGCTGGGATCGCCTTCTATGACGGGCAGGGGTTCCTGGTGCGTGCCATTGATGGCATGACCAGCGCGCTCGAACTGTTCGGCGCGCGGATCTGCCTGGTAAGCGGGACAACTACCGAGTCCAACGCGGCCAGATACTTTGCGCGCAACGAGATTGAGATTTCGTTCCTGGAGTTCACGGATCGCAGCGAGGCACGGGGCGCATATGCGGCGGGTGATTGCGACGCCTATACCGCCGACAGTTCCGCGCTTGCTGCCGAGCGGTCGCTGCTGGATGTGCCGGACGACCATGTCATCTTGCGCGAGGTCATCTCGAAGGAACCTCTCGGGCCGGTGACCCGTGAGGGAGATACACCTTGGACCGAACTGGTTCGCTGGACGCTCTACGGTCTGATCAATGCCGAGGAACTTGGGTTGACGGCCGCTTCGGTCGATCCGGACAAAGGCGACGAGGCAAGTCGGGAGCTTGCGGCTTCGCTCGGGGCGCCGGCGTCTTCCAAGCTTGGATTGCAGGCTGACTGGCTTGGCGTCGTGATCTCCAGCGTGGGCAATTACGGCGAAGTGTTCGATCGGAACCTCGGTGAAGAGACGGCCCTCGCTATCCGGCGGGGCGTCAACGCATTGTGGACGCGGGGCGGAATTCTCTATGCTCCGCCGATGTACTAGGGGCGGCGGGGCTCAAGAAGGACAAGGTGCCGCTTTGACACGACTCATCGTTTCACTTCGTCGGGTTGGCGCGCTGGCGCTGCTCCTGGCGATTACCGGTTCGCCAAGCGTGGCGCAGTCGACTCTGACCGACCAGGATCGTGCCACGATCCGCCTCAACATATCCGACCTGCTGGTCAATGAAATGGACCTGCCGTTGCCGGTCCGCCAGCGACGGGACGCACTGGCCGCCTACTACGAAGAACAAGGTGGCGTCCTGGTGTGGATGGGATCGGATCGGGCACCTGCCTTGATCCAGTCGCTGCGTTCGGCTGCCGATGATGGTCTCGATCCAGCCGACTATCCTGCCAATCAACTCGACAAGCTCAGCCAGGCCGTGTCGGCGACCGACTCTCGTGGTCGTGCCATTATCGAACTGCACTTCTCAGCGGCGTTTCTGGAATACGCGTCCGACCTGCAGGTCGGGCGGTTCCTGCCGCGCAAGGTCGACCCCAATTTCTTCCTGCAGAAGCGCGAGATTGACCAGGTCGCGGCGCTCCAGGAGTTGGCCGGGGCGTCCAACCTCGAAGACTTTCTCATCAGCTGGCAGCCGGCCGGTCCGGACTATGCTGCCTTGCGGGTGGTTCTGGCGGATTATCGCGCTCTGGCGCGTGCCGGCGGCTGGCCGAAAGTACTGATGGGCGAAACGTTGAAGCCGGAAATGAGTGATCCGCGCGTCCCGGATTTGCGGGCTCGGTTGGCGGTGACCGACGGAGCGGCGCCGCAGCCGCCATCGCCTGATCAGGCTGAGGTGTATACCGACGATCTCGTTCCGATCGTCAAGGCGTTCCAGGCCCGCCATGGTCTCGAAGTCGACGGTCTGGCCGGGAGGGCGACCATTGTCGCCCTCAATGTTCCGGTCGAGGACCGCATCCAGGACATCGTGGTTGCCATGGAGCGCTGGCGGTGGATGCCGTCCGATCTGGGCGACGAGCATCTGATGGTCAACATCGCCGGCTTCGACTTGACGCGGGTGCGCGATGGCAGGGTGCAGGAGAAGATGGCGGTCGTGGTCGGCAAGCCGTATCACCGCACGCCGGTCTTCAGCGATGAGGTCAAGTATCTCGAGTTCAATCCCTACTGGAACGTGCCGATCAGCATCGCCGTCAAGGAGGAATTGCCGAAACTGCGGAAGAACCCGGCAGCCCGTGCGGCCGCAGGGTTCGAAGCCGTGCGCGACGGGAAGGTCTACAACCTGACGTCGATCAATTGGCGTCGGTACGGTCCCGGCAATTTCCCCTTCCAGTTGCGCCAGCGACCCGGCCCCCATAACGCCCTCGGCCGGGTGAAGTACATGTTCCCCAATGAATTCAACGTCTATCTGCATGACACGCCGTCGCGGAGCCTGTTCAGCCGGGCCGAACGAGCGTTCAGCCATGGTTGCGTGCGCCTGTCGAAGCCGCTGGAACTGGCGCCACCGGTTCTCGCCGATGGTGGTCTGGCCGGCTGGGACTTGCCCCGCGTCAATCAGGTGGTGCAAAGCGGCAAGCGAACAGTGGTCAATCTCGAGAAACCGCTGCCCGTCCACATCACCTATTTCACCGCCTGGGTGTATCAAGGCCTGCCCAATTTCCGGGCTGATATCTACGAGCAGGACAAGAAGCTGATTGCGGCGCTTGGCGGCCAATCCATCGCCTGGTGAGGGCGTTCAAGGACGTCACACCGTCGCGCCGGCGCGGCCAGACACGATTGGTCGGTCATGCTCGGGGTCGCCCCCGGCTGACAGCGGGCGTGAGCTGGTTCCAACGGTGCCCGTCCAACTGGCGATCGCCAAGAGCATTCCGCTCTTTGTCAGAATCGCAGGGGCGATTGAGGCGCGCCGCTGTTCGCGCGACGATGCAACGGCAATCCTCCCCCGAAATTTCGGGCGGCCCCTCTCACCTAGAACTCTTCTAGGGCATGCACACATCTCTGACCTTGGATCCAGGGAGAATGGCTCGGAAGTAGGCGGCTTTTCTTTAGATAAGGCGGGTCTTTGGAG
>JAAEOR010000734.1 GCA_024222895.1 Hyphomicrobiales bacterium
CTCCAACCGCAACCAGAACAGGCCGACGGACGGGCGCGAATCCGCTCTTGGCGCCAATTGCCGGATCGGCAGCGTGGGGATAGCCTGTCCGCTGACCCAGGATCGGAGTTCCGCCATGTGCCGCAACATTCGAACGCTGTTCAACTTCGACCCGCCGGCGACAGATGAAGAGGTTCACGCTTCCGCGCTGCAGTTCGTCCGCAAGCTGAGCGGCTTTACCAAACCGCCTCAGGTCAACCAGGCCGTCTTCGACAAGGCCGTCGAGGACGTGGCGGCGATTGCCCGTCGGCTTGTCGATACACTGGAAACCCAGGCACCGGTGCGAAACCGGGAAGTGGAGGCTGCAAAGGCCCGCGCCCGCGCCGCTGCGCGTTACGCCAATTGAAGACACTTTATTCAGTTTGCATTCGTGCTCCATACAACATCGCGATAATGCATGGCGCGGTCGGCCGCATCTTCGCAGCCGTCATCCGGTCACTCAATCCAATCGTTTGGCGGCAGTGAACGAGCATGAGAGCACGTCGGCGCGTCCTTCGAGGCTCGGGCGCTGTCCTCGCACCTCAGGATGAAGTCGACGGTGTTCGAGCTACGCTGGTGCGCCCACTTCGAAGCCATCAATAGCGACCTAATGCTGAGGTGCCCTGCGTAAGCAGAGCTTCGAAGCACGCAGAGCGTCGCTCTTAGCCTTGGTCGCTCTTTCCGGGCGGAAAAGTGAAACACTTTTCCTGAAAACGCTCCAGTTCAACCCTCCCGGCGGGTGACGAATACCACCCGCTGGTCGGCGTACGGATCGGTAACGTCGATCTCGAGCGGCCGTAGACCGGCGCGGGCAAAACCTTCGAGCCAGACCGAACGCGGAAACAACCCGAGGCGATGACTGTCATGCTCGACCCGGGTCGGCGTGCCCGGCTCGCGCAAAACAAAAGCGTAGTCGACCATATACGTCGTTTCACCGGGGACGCAGGCGTGGGTCCATTCCAGATAGCGCGCACCACGACCGTCTGATCGATCCGTGCCGCCATGCTCGGTGCCCGGCACAAACGTTTCGGCGATATGGTCCGGGATCAGGATCACCACGCCCCCGGAACGGCAGTGGACGGCCGCAGTGCTGATGGCGGAATGGAGATCGTCCACCGACAGCATGTAATCGATGGCGTCGTGGACCAGGATCACATCGAACTCTCGGCCGAGCCGCAGGGTTCGCATATCACCGCGAATATGCTCGCAATCAGAGTTGATTTGTCGGCTTGTCGCCAGCATGTCGGGCGACAGATCGGTGAGCGTGCACGTGAATCGGCGCTTGAGGTGGTATGCATTGTTGCCGCCACCAGCGCCGAGTTCCAGCAGGGTTATCGCTCGGCGAACGCTGGCGGCATCCACCACACCGATGATGTGATCTGCTTCGCCGTGATACTCGTCCGGATGCGAGATATCGTGGAACCACGACGCCAGGTCGTCATACATGCGGGGCATGGGCAGCGCCTCCATCCTGGCCTTCTGGCCGTTCGAGCCCGGTCTGGTGCTCTGGCATCGCGACGAAAACGTGGCGATTTTGGGCGGAAAGCCTTAGAACCGGCGGGGTTCGGCCACGAAAGGTCCGCATTCGGATGGTGTTAAGAGTGACAGGGAGTCTGAGGGGACCCTGAACAATGACCGTACAACGCAGACACACTCAGAACCGTCGGTCCGGCGACTTCGACAACCGCGAAACGGTTGTCACCTATTCGCGGCTTGCGTCCCAGGATCCCGGGTCGCTGCACGGCGTCGACGGCCGTGAGCCTGCCGGTCCGCTTTATGAAGCGGTCGAGGTGCCCCACATCGACCGGCCACCACCGCATGAACCATATCTCTCTGAAGCCGACCTGCGGGCCGAACGCGACTACGGTCCTGGCCTCGATCCGCTCGAGCCGGAAAAGCGCAACCGCGGTTTTCGTTATCTCATTTTTGTCGGCGTCGGTGTCATTGCGCTGGCGGCCGGCGTCGGCGTTCTGGTAGCGACGGTCGGCTCGTCCAGTCGCATCGATACCGCCGCTCCCGATGCTGTTCCGGCAAGCGAAGGGGTCGACGCGGCGAGTGTTGCGCCGGATGTGCGGGCGATTCCGCTCGGCGAGGAGCCCGGCGGACCGGAGATCGACCTGACACCGGCCGGTCGTGCGACACCCGCCGATCCGGCACAAACGGAATCGGTCACACCGCCGGCCCCGCGACCGCGCCCGGACCATGAGACGGACACGGCGGCGGTCACACCCGAACCGGTCGAACCGATTGTAGCGGAGGCGGCAGCACCGGCCGCAACCGAGCCTCCTGAGGCCGCTTCGGCCCCGGCCGGCGACGCCGATTTCATTCGCAGGATCGAGCAGACGCTGTCCGGTATCGGGACGAAGCCCGCGCCCGGCACCGTTCCGGCCGATCCAACGCCCACCGAGCCGGTTGCCGCAGCGACCGCGAGCCTTGAGCCACCGGCCCCCGATGCTATCGCGTCCGGCGATACCGACCGGTTGCCGGTGCGGGTCCTGCCGGACGGCACGGTCGTCTTCGAGGAAGAAGCGATCATACTCGAAGAAGAAGCCGTCGTAGTCGATGAAGAAACCTTCGACGAAGAGGCGGCAGCACTCGACGGCGGCGGTCATTTCGACTTTGAAATGGAATCCCCGCCGGCGGCCGCGGCAGTCGAAGCAGCGCCGGCCATTCCAGCAGTGCCGGAGCAGCCGCTCGTGCTCGATGGTGTCGCGATCGATCTGAATCCCGAGCCGCTGTTCGTCCCGCCGGAAGACATCCCGAGCGTTCCGGCGACGATTGGCCTCGAGTGAGGCGCATCGTTATTGAAACGGACTGACCGGCCAGGCCGGACGATGAACGCAGGCATGGAGGTCGAGCAACCGGTCTCTCATGACATGGGCTACGCGGCCGAAGACCTATTGTTCGTCTTGTGGGTCCGATGCGACCTCCGCCAACGGAATGACCCACTCGGCCAACCCATCGGGGTTCTCCACCAACCCCGCGGAGGCAGCGAATTGCGACCAGGGCAACCGGCCGCTCACCCCATAGGGGATCAATACGAGCCGGCGCTTTGAAACCTCGACGCGCACTTCGACAAAACTCTGCATGAACGGGCTGACATTGTAGTCGAATGCGGCTGACAGCCATTCGCTCGAAAAGGGGTAGCCGTCAAACGTCTTGGTCCACCACCAGAACGGCTTCTTCCACAGGGGGTTCAGCGCCTCGACCTTGTCGGAAACCTCCTGGCGCGACGGATAGTGCGCCCAGACCTCGGTGACCGGTTCATCCGGCGCCGAAAGCGCGGTTCCGAGACTGAGATAGGCACCGCCGCCGCCATTGACGAAATGATGCATGGGTTCAGCCGGGTCCTCGACATCGCGATAATATTCGAGGTCGTGGGTGTCACCCGCCATGACGACGGCGACACCCTCGCGACGGAAGAGGTCGAGGAGAGCCTTGAAGTCGGGGTGATCCCAGGACGTGTCCTTGCCACCGGCATAGAAGGGGTGACCCAGGATTACCATCGCCAGCTTGCCGCGCGCGTCGGCCAGCGCACGTTCGATCCAGGCAAGCTGATCCGGGTCGACGCGCCGCGAGATTCCGGTGTCGATGGCGATGAGGGCGAATGCTTCGGTCTGGATCTGAAAGAATGGCGCAGCCTGCCATTGGGTCGGTACACCATATTCGGCCCTCAGCCGGCTGACGGTGGCAATGAGCTTGTCGGCATCCGCCTCGCTTGACCGTCGGCGAACGCCGTCGGCATCCAGCCTTGCCAGGATCGCGGCGCGCGCCGCTTCCGGTGTCAGGAACGTCGCGTTGAACGCTTCGAGGGCATCGTACCAGTCGTGGTTCCCCGGAATGGCATAGACCGGCTTGCTGACGCCCTTGAACGGGAGCCAGAACTTGGATTCGTAATCCCGCATCGCCCCGGTCGGATAAACCACGTCGGACGAGATGACCACGAACCGGACATCGTCATGGCTCGCCGCCTTGATGATCTGCTCGGACAGGACCAGTTGCGAGATGTCGCCCTCGCCTGGATCGCCGACGACGACGAACGAGAAGTCCTCGCCCGCTTCGATGCCCGGCGGGGTCAGAACGAAATCGCCGGACCCGGTCGGGTCGACCGCTTGCACCATGGCGGACCGCCAGATGTCGGTGCGCTCCGCCGCCCACGAATCCCAGATCCCCGACGCCCAGTTCTCGGTATCGAAGTACCAGCTCATGCCGGTCACCGGCACGGTCGCCACGACAATCGCGGCGGCGGGAAGGCCGACGACCAGACCGGTCCGGAACAATTGGCCGAGTGAATAACGCGCCCGGCGAAGCCGCAACCGAAAGCGGAGGCGGCCGCCAACCCAGCCCATGAGCAGCCGATTGACGGTCCCGCGTGTCTCTGGTGCATTTGCCTCGGGCACCTTCGTCTCGGCCTCTAGCGTCGCCGGGCCCAGGCCCAGACCCCGCTTCCACACGCGCAG
>JAAEOR010000735.1 GCA_024222895.1 Hyphomicrobiales bacterium
GATGATCGCCGCGGCGCTTGCCGGAGACCCGGACCTGATCGTTGCCGACGAACCAACGACGGCGCTCGACGTGACCACCCAGGCCGCTATCCTTGGCCTGTTCGACCGTATTGTCGAGGCGCGCGGGACTGCCATTCTGCTCGTCACCCATGATCTCGGCGTCGTCGCCGAATTCTGTGATCATGTGGCGGTCATGTATGCCGGCGAGATCGTTCACCGCGCCGCAATTGATGCAATATTCGATGCACCGCTTCATCCCTACACGCGGGCACTGATCGCGGCATTGCCGGATCCGGCATCCGAAGCTCCGCGTCTGACGACGATCGAAGGCGCGCCGCCCGACCCTGCCGCGTTACCGGCCGGCTGTGCCTTCGAGCCACGCTGCCCGCTTGGCCGCGGCAATCCGATTTGCCAGACAAAACAACCCAGGCTCCGGCCGATCGGCACGGAGCAGGTTGCCTGCCATCTGGTCGACCCACGCGAGTCGGCCTGATGAAGCAACCAACAACCGGCGCAGGAGTACCGCGGCTCGAAGTCGAAGGAGTCGGAAAAGTCTTCAAGTCCCGCCGCAGCTTCGGGGCGACCGAGAAGCCGCCCACCGTGGCGCTCGATGATGTGAGCCTGACCGTTGACCGCGGCGAGACCTTCGGCATCGTCGGTGAATCGGGATCGGGCAAGTCGACATTGGCGCGCTGCATCCTTCGGCTGCACGACGTGTCGTCGGGCCGCTTGCGCTACGCAGGCGAAGACGTGACTAACCTCTCAGGCGAGCCGCTTCGCGCCTTTCGCCGCCGGGTCCAGGCGGTGTTCCAGGACGCCTCGGGCGCCCTCGACCCGCGCATGACCGTCGGCCAGCTCGTCGCCGAACCACTCGATATCCACCACATCGGCAATCGTACGACACGAAGGGCAGCCGTTGCGGACCTTCTTGATGCGGTCGGCATGCCGCTTGATTTCGCAGCGCGCGCCCCCCATGCGCTGTCCGGCGGCCAGCGACAACGCATCGGCATCGCGCGCGCCCTGGCACTGGATCCGGAAACCATTCTGCTGGATGAGCCGGTGTCGGCTCTCGACGTGTCGGTCCAGGCGCAGGTCCTCAATCTCCTGAAAGACATTCAGGACGCCCGACGGCTCACCTACGTCTTCATCGTCCACGACCTGGCGATCGCCGAGTTCTTCTGCGATCGGATCGCGGTTCTCTATCGCGGCCGCATCATGGAGATGGCCTCGGCCCGCGTCCTCTTCCGCCAGCCGCAGCACCCCTACACGGTGAGCCTCTTCGATGCAGCGCCAAAACACCACCGCAGCGCCGCCAAGCGGCGGCAGAGGGTCCGACCGGTCGATGACGAAGCCACGGCAACCGGATGCGTCTTCCGTGCCCGTTGTCCGATCGGCCGCGAGCGGGAGATCTGCCGTGCGACCCAACCCGATCCGACGGAGACAAGCCCGGGCCATCGGACCGCGTGCCATTTCCCCGGTGAAGCAGCCTCAGCGTAACGGCGGAAAAGTGCTTCGGGTTCGCGCCCCCTCCACCATGCTATCGCATGGTCCCCCTCCC
>JAAEOR010000736.1 GCA_024222895.1 Hyphomicrobiales bacterium
GTGCTTCTCCGAGATCGGGCTCGGATGTTTCCCACCACAAGAGGTCGGCATAGGGTGCATAGGAAAGACTGCGGGCGATGGCATGATCGACCGAATGCGTGCTGCCCTGCTTGAGCTTGAAGAAGCCCTCCGCTGTTCGTTCGTCTGATATCCACCGGGCATCCCGTTCATCGATATCGCTGGTGATCATCGTCGCGGCGTGGGCGTCAGTGCGGGCCATCAGAACGGTATTGACGCCGGACACATCGGCGGCCAGGCGGGCGGCGTTCAGCGTGCGAATGAAGGACCGGGTCGGGACCAGAACCTTGCCACCGAGATGGCCGCACTTCTTCTCCGAAGCCAGCTGGTCTTCGAAATGCACGCCGGCCGCACCGGCCTCGATCATCGCCTTCATCAGTTCGAAGGCATTCAGCGGTCCGCCGAACCCGGCCTCGGCGTCGGCGACGATCGGCGCCATCCAGTTAGTCGACTCGTCATCCTCCAGACGAGCGATCTGGTCGGCGCGCAGCAGCGTCTTGTTGATCCGGCGCACCACATCGGGCACCGAGGAGACCGGGTAGAGAGACTGGTCCGGGTACATTTCACCGGCGTTGTTGGCGTCGGCGGCGACCTGCCAACCGGACAGGTAGATCGCCTCCAGGCCGGCCCTGACCTGCTGCATCGCCTGATTGCCGGTGAGCGCACCGAGCGTGCGCACAAAAGGCCGGGTACGCAGCAACTGCCACAGCCGCTCGGCACCGTGCCGGGCGAGGCTATGTTCGATGTGCAAGCGGCCGCGCAGCCGGTTGACCTCTTCGGGCGAATAGTCGCGGCGAATTCCTCTGAACCGATCCGGTGGCGTCGTCATCTCCATCTCCCTTGTGTTGACAAGCAAGACAGCTATGCTCTACACGCTGTGTTGGTCAATAACATAATGATGTAAAAGGGAAATGCGGATTAATGTCATCTTCTTTACAATCATGCTTTGAAAGATTGTAACTTTTGTAGAGGCCGGAAATGAAGGCGATGCGGATCGGCGGCAAGCTGAGAAGGCTCCGTCAGGAACAGCGAATGACCCAGGCGCAGATGGCGCGCGAACTGGGGATCAGCGCCAGTTATCTGACCTTGCTGGAAAGCAACCAGCGCCCGGTGACCGTACGGGTGCTGCTCAAACTGGTCGAACGTTTCCAGGTCGACATTCAAGCGTTCGCCGCGGACACCGATCAACGGCTGTCGCTGGAACTCATGGAGGCCTTTTCCGACCCGGTGTTCGAGGGAGCCGAGGTCAAGACGACCGACGTCCACGAGCTGGTCTCACTGCTGCCCGCCGTCGGCCGCGCTGTCATCGACCTCTACGAGGCCTACCGTCGTCACCTGCCCGCGGATCCGGCCAGCAGCGCCGGCGAAGACGCCAGCGAGGCGCCGCCGGTGTCGATTCCATCGGAGGAAGTCACCGAATTCATCCAGAAACGGTTCAACTACTTCCCGGAACTTGAGGATGCGGCGGACGCGATGTGGCACGACAACGAGCTGTCGGTCCACAGCCTTCAACAGGGCCTGATCGACGTCCTGCGCCAACGCTATGCGACCGAGGTCGAAGTTCGCCCGTCGGAGTCGATGCAAGGGCGCTCGCGGCACTATGATCAATTGCGGCGGCGCCTGGAGATCTCCGAAATGCTGCCGCCATCGAGCCGGGTGTTTCAGATCGCCCACCAGATCGCCTATCTCGGCCATCACGATGTCCTCGACCGCATCGCGGCCGACGGCCGGTTCTCATCGATGGACGCGGAGGCGTTGATGCGAACCGCCCTTGCCAACTACTTCGCCGCGGCGGTGATGATGCCCTATCGTCTTTTTTTCGAGGCCGCGACGGCGACCCGTTACGACCTCGATGTCCTGAAGAGCCGGTTCGGCGCGTCCTTCGAACAGGTCTGCCACCGACTGACGACACTGCGGCGGCCGGCGGCCGAAGGCGTTCCTTTCCATTTCATTCGGGTCGACATCGCCGGGAATATTTCCAAGCGGTTTACCGCATCGGGGATCCACATAGCCCGGTTCGGCGCCGCCTGTCCGCGCTGGAACGTGTATGACGCGTTCTCGACCCCGGGGATGCTGCGGGTGCAGCTTTCGCGGATGCCCGACGGTGGAACCTTCTTCTGCGTCGCCCGGACCACATCCCGGGCAACCGCACTTTCACCGGCGAGCGGCCTGCCCAACCGGGTCGGCCAACGCGCCATCGGCCTTGGCTGCGATGTGCGCCATGCGGCCGACATCGTCTATGCAGACGGGCTCAACCTGGCTGATCCGCAGATCACGACGCCAATCGGCGTTTCATGCCGGACCTGCCCACGCACCGACTGCGCCGAACGGGCGATGCCGTCCCTGTTTCAGAAACTCCACATCGACGAGAATGTGCGCGGCCCCACGACCTATGTTCAGGCTTGAGGTCTCCGGCTTTTTTCAAGGAAATCCGCCCATGTGATGTTGCCCCTTTCGCCTTCATCCGAAAACCTGCACAACCCTGGCAGAAAGAGAGGAGATCTGGATGAGCGCGAAGAAGAATGTCCTGGTACCCTGCGGCCGGTTCTATCCATCGATCGCCTTGGTGAGAGCGCTCCACGAGGCCGGGGCCCGGGTCGACGTCGCCGATTCCTACAAGCTGGCGCCGGCGCTGCATTCCCACGCGGTGGACCAGATGCATGTCATCGCCGCGCCGGCGAGCGACGCCCTTCAATTTGTCGAGGACGTGGCGGCGGTCGTCCGGGATCGCGACATTGATCTGGTCGTACCGGCGATCGAAGAGGGCTTCTACCTGGCCCATTACGCGGATCGGGTTCCGGCACCGATCTTCTCACCGCCATTTCGGACTATTGAACGGCTACACGACAAGGCACACTTTCAGGACGTTTGCCGGGAGCTTGGACTTCGAACGCCGAAAACGATCACTGTTGCCCATCGCGATGCTCTCCGCGATGCGATTGCCCAGTTCGATCAATACCTCGCCAGACCCGCGTTCTCGCGTGGAGGCGTCAGCTGCCTGACCAACTACGGACCGCGTAGCGACGAGATGACGGTCGACGACTGCGAGCCGACCGACGATAACCCCTGGCTGGTGCAGGAGTTCATCGAGGGCGACGACGCGTGCTCGTTCAGCGTCGTCCGCGACGGCAGGGTCGTTGTCCACTGCACCTACGAACCGACCGTCGCATCGACCGGCGGGTTCGCCGTTCAATTCACCTCGATCGACGATTTCGGAACATTGGAGGTGGCCAGAAGGATGGCCGAGAAATTCGACTACAACGGCTTTCTCGGTTTCGACTATCGCCGCACCCCGGACGGCTTTGTGATGATCGAGTGCAACCCGCGGGTCACTGCGGGATCCTTCCTGACCCCCGGAAAGTGGATTGGCGAGGCGGTTCTGGGTGAACCCGGAGAATTGCGATTTGCTCCGGCTGGCGAGCGCCGCCAATACGACGCCTACATGCTAGTCGGCGATGCGACCCGAATGTCCGCGGGCGAGAAGCTGCACCAATTGCTGACCACGCCAGACGCAACCATGGTGGCCGGCGACGTGCTGCCTGCGCTTTACTGTCTGATTAACCGTCGGCACTGGTCGCACGAGGCCAAGCGTGAGCACATCTCCTTGGGCGAAGCATTCACCCGGGATTTCTCTTGGGACGGGTCGCCGATGCCGGCGGCGTAAAAATAGAGGCGCATCCGTGATTCATCGCGGGACCGTGCGTAACACCGCGTGAAGCTCCTCTGGGCGACTGGAACGATAGCGCTTGGTCTCGGCGCTTTGCTTGCAAACGCCTGGTTGGTCAGCCGCGAAACCAGGGCAGCGGTTGCGCGTGACGGCGGCACGCTTGAAGCCACTGCGGTCGTTCCGGCCAACGTGCTGGTCGAGGGCCGTGGCCCTGCGATCCTGCTCATTCACGGCTTCGGCGCCGCCCTCGACTGGTGGGATGCGATCGCGCCCGACCTCGCGCGCGACCATCGTGTGATCCGCCTCGATCTGATCGGTCACGGTGGTACCGCGGCACCGCGAAGCGGCTACGCGATTGCGCGACAGGCGGACCTGGTCTCGGCGGTGTTGGACGCCAACAATGTCGATCGGGTCATTGTCATCGGGCATTCGATGGGGGGCGAAGTCGCAACGGCGCTCGCCGAGGCGCAGCCGAGTCGGATTGAAAAACTGGTTCTGATCGATGCGCCACCGGCGGCGGGAGGATCCTTCAACGCACCCACCCGGCTCTTCATGACTCCAATCGTCGGACCCTTGCTATCCAGGGTCGTTACTCGTGGAGCACGACGACAGGCTCTCGCCCAGGGTTTCGCCCCTGGCTTTCCAGTTCCTGAGCGATTTGTCGACGACCTTGCCCAACTGCCGTATCCGGCCGTTTTGGCCGCACATCGTGCAAGTTTCAGCTACCGGGCCGCGCGCAACCTCCCGGACCGGCTGGCATTACTTGCCCGGGTTCCGCCGTTGTTGGTCATCTTCGGCGCGCTCGATCAAATCGTGCCGGCAGTGAATGCGGATCGTTATGAGCAGGTACCCGGCGCGAGGCTGGCCATTCTCGACGGTGTCGGACATTCGCCTTTTGTAGAAGCCCCCAAGCCGACCCTGAAGCTCATCCATGAATTCCTGCGATCCACCCATCCGGCCGACCCGCACCGAGCGTCTTGACGGCCTCCTGAATATTTGTCCAAATGATCAAGAGTTTTCAAAACTGGCAGGAGCGCCGGCACGCCCATGGCTGATGTTCGCAAACCCGATATCGCGCCAGGCCGGCTGACGCCGGACGCCTACGCAGAGAACTTCTCCGACCTTCACCCGCCCATGGACCGGCACGAGGCCCTGGTCGAGGCCGACCGTTGTTACTTCTGCTACGACGCACCCTGTGTGATCGCGTGCCCCACCGCAATCGATATTCCGCTCTTCATCCGGGAGATCCTGACCGACAATCCCAAGAGCGCGGCGGAGACGATCCTCTCCTCCAACATTCTGGGCGGCATGTGCGCTCGTGTCTGTCCCACTGAAACGCTCTGCGAGGAGGCTTGCGTCCGCGAGGCGGCCGAAGGCAAGCCGGTCCGCATCGGCGAGCTTCAGCGATACGCCACCGACACATTGATGGCCGACGGGGCGCAGCCCTTCACGCGTGGCGTCCCGACCGGCAAGCGGATCGCCGTGATCGGCGGGGGACCGGCGGGCCTGTCCTGCGCTCACCGCCTTGCCATGCACGGCCACGACGTTGTCGTCTTCGACGCCCGCCCCAAGATCGGTGGCCTGAACGAATACGGGATCGCCGCCTACAAGACGCCCGACAATTTCGCCCGGACCGAAGTCGACTTCATCCTGTCCATCGGCGGGATAACCGTCGAGGCCGACAAGGCGCTGGGCCGCGATTTCACTATCGACACGCTACGCACCGAATTCGACGCCGTTTTCCTGGGTATCGGACTGGGCGGCGTCAATGCGCTCGGTGTCGCCGACGAGGCGATCGACGGGGTGGCGGCTGCAGTCGACTACATCGCCGAACTGCGCCAGGCACCCGATTTGTCGGCCCTGCCTGTCGGCCGCCGCGTCGTTGTGATTGGCGGCGGCATGACGGCCATCGACATCGCTTCGCAAACCAAGCGGCTCGGCGCCGAAGACGTCACAATCGTCTATCGCCGCGGACCCGACCGCATGGGCGCCAGTGGTTTCGAGCGTGAGCTGGCCCAGACCGATGGCGTCACGATCAAGTACAATGCCCAACCATCGCAGCTCGTCGACGAGGGCGGTCACGTGGCCGGCATGACGTTCGAGTACACGGCCGAGAAAGCCGGCAAGCTCGCCGGCACCGGAGAGACCTTCACCCTCGCCGCCGACATGGTGTTCAAGGCGATTGGTCAGACTTTCAAGCCAACGGCGCTGAATGGCGCAGCCGAAACCATCGAGCTCGAGGCCGGGAGGATAAAAGTCGACGCGGAGCGGCGCACCAGCCTCGCCGGCGTCTGGGCCGGCGGTGACTGTGTGAGCGACGGCGAAGACCTGACAGTGGTGGCGGTCGAGGACGGCAAGGTCGCCGCGGAATCGATCAACAAGGCTCTGGGTGAATAGGCAAGTGATGAGTCACATCCAGACAATCTCAAAGGGTTGAACGATGGCAGATCTCAGATCCGACTTCATCGGCATCAAGTCGCCCAATCCGTTCTGGCTGGCCTCGGCACCGCCGACCGACAAGGCCTACAATGTCGTGCGCGCCTTTGAGGCCGGCTGGGGTGGCGTGGTCTGGAAGACGCTGGGCGAAGACCCGCCGATCGTCAACGTCGCCGGTCCCCGCTACGGCGCCATCTACGCCGGCGACCGTCGGCTGATCGGCCTCAACAATATCGAGCTGATTACCGACCGCGCGTTGCGGGCCAACCTCGAGGAGATCAAGCAGGTCAAGCGCGACTGGCCCGATCGGGCCCTGGTCGTCTCGCTGATGGTGCCTTGCGAGGAGCCGAACTGGGTCGCCATTCTGCGCGCTGTCGAGGAAACCGGGGCCGACGGCGTCGAGCTCAATTTCGGCTGCCCGCATGGCATGAGTGAACGGGGCATGGGCTCGGCGGTCGGCCAGGTGCCCGAATACATCGAGATGGTTACCCGCTGGTGCAAAGCCGCCACCCGCATGCCGGTGATCATCAAGCTGACACCCAACATCACCGACGTCCGCTATCCGGCCCGTGCGGCGAAGGACGGCGGCGCCGACGCCGTGTCGTTGATCAACACCATCAACTCGATCACCAACGTCAATCTCGACACCTTCTCGCCCGAGCCGTCGATCGACGGCAAGGGCAGTCACGGCGGTTATTGCGGCCCGGCAGTGAAGCCGATCGCGCTGTCGATGGTGTCGGAAATCGCCCGCGATCCGGACTGCAACGGCATACCGATTTCCGGCATCGGCGGCATCACCTCGTGGCGCGACGCGGCGGAGTTCCTGGCGCTTGGCGCCGGCAACGTCCAGGTGTGCACGGCGGCGATGACCTACGGCTTCAAAATCGTCGCGGAAATGAAAAGCGGCCTGGCACGCTATCTCGACGAGCGCCAGATGACGCTATCCGACCTGATGGGAAAGGCGGTGCCCAACGTCACCGATTGGAAGTACTTCAACCTCAATTATGTGACCAAGGCCCGCATCGATCAGGACCTTTGCATCGAGTGCGGCCGCTGCCACATCGCCTGCGAAGACACGTCCCACCAGGCGATCACTACGACGCTGAACGGTAAACGGCACTTCGAAGTGATCGACGCCGAATGCGTTGGCTGCAATCTCTGCGTCAATGTCTGCCCGGTCGAGAACTGCATCACCATGGAACGGATCACAGCCGACACCGACCCGCAATCAGGCCAA
>JAAEOR010000737.1 GCA_024222895.1 Hyphomicrobiales bacterium
AACCGACGCCCAGGTAGCGGAGATGAAGCGCACCATCCGCGAGATTCGCCGTGCCGTGGAGCAGGGCGGCGACGGCATCGATGAAGATTTCTCATTTCATCTCGCCGTCGCGCAAGGAACCCAGAACCGGTTCTTTGTTGTCGCGCTGGAGGGGTTGCGGAGCCAGATTAATCTCGGAATCCAGCTGATCAGAAATCTGTCGACCGAACCGGCGGCGCTGCACCTCGACATCATCGAGTCTGAACACGCCGAGATACTGAACGCGATCGAGAACCAGGATGCCGAACAGGCGGTGATGACGATGGTGAGTCATCTCAGCAAAGGCATCAATCGTGTTTTCAGTACCGTGTCGTAGCGACACCCGGTCCCGCCTACCGTGTGTCCCGCGCGGTGTTCTCTGCCGTATTCTCGAAAAACATCGCTAATCCGACACGAGCCTTCATTTGTCAGGTCTAGAGGGCGGGTTCGCGCCGCGTGGCCGCCGTCCCGTCGCTGAGACGAGTGGTCGTTAACAAAAATCACAAATATTGTTTTTTGCTAAAATCTGTAGTATCCATTGCACAGGTAGGCTATGAAGCCGCCGCAATCCATAAGGAGACAAGGAATGAAGATCGTCCATTTCCTAGCTGTGGCCATTGGCTTGGCGGTTGCCGCACCTGGTGCGGCGCTGGCCGACGAAAAGCCCAAAGTCCGCTTCATCATGATGGGCCTGAATAATCCGTATACCGCAGCGCAAGCTCGATACACGGAAGAGTGGGCCGAAAAACTCGGTTGGGATTACCGGCTCTATGACGGCGAACTTGATGCTGTCAAAAACGCGAACTTCCTTGAGGACGCGATCAACGAGGATCCTGACCTGATCATTCTGATGCCGATCGATTCGACCGCCGTTGCAAACGGAATCCACCGTGCGAATGGCAAGGGCATTCCGATCATCATGGAACACATGGAAGCCACCGATTCCAGTGTCGAAGACACGATGGTCTACACCGGTCCCAGCAACTACCTGCAAGGAACGCTGGCGGCGGAGATGTTCCACGAGAAATTGAATGGCGAGGGCAACGTTGTCGAGATCACCTGTGTTCCGGGGCAGGAAACGACCATCGGGCGGCACAATGGTTTCGTCGAACGGCTCGAGGAACTGGGCTCGGGCGTGGAGCTGATTGCTTCGAACAACGGCGACGCACAGGTGGACCAGAGCATTGCGGTCATGGAGGACTTCCTGACCCGCTTCGGCGCTGATGGAATCGACGGTGTCTATGCCTGCGACGACACGATGGCTGTCGCCGCGACAATCGCGATCAAAGAAGCGGGCTTGGATGCAGGTTCCATCCCGATTGTTGGCGTTGGCGGAAGCAGAAATGGTTTGGCCGCGATCAAGGCAGGTGCAATGTACGGCACCATCGCGCAGTCGCCCAAGCTGACTCAGATTCAAACCGTCGAGCTTGCAGGCCAAATATTGGACAAGGGCCTCAAGCCGCCATTCCGATTTGATGAGTATTACCAGTATGTCCAGACGCCAAAGGTGACGGTGGCGAACGTGGACGAGTTCCTCCCGGGCGACTGGTAGTCGGCTGTTTGCCTGAGCGGGGGGCGGTCGAAGCCACAAAAACGATCGACCGCCTCCGGCAAACCCGACTCCACCGAAGGCATCGTGACCGCGCTCTTGAACCGACGCCCACGTGAAGTCAGCCAGAAACGAGAGCGAAAAACCGGCCGACGCGACATGAGCAACCAGGCATCACAACCGAAGTTGAGGGCTCGGAGTGTCGTGAAGAGATTTGTCGGCACGGTTGCACTGGATGGCATGGACTTCGAGATCAGCAAGGGCGAGGTGCACGCTATCGTTGGAGAAAACGGCGCCGGCAAGTCGACACTCATGAAGATACTGGCCGGTGTCTATACGAGGGACTCGGGTTCAATTCAGATCGATGGACACGAGGTCGAGCTCGGTTCGATCGACGCGGCCGCCGTGAGCGGGATCGTCATGATTCACCAGGAACTCTCCAACCTTCCCAAGCTCAGCGTCGCTGAAAACATCTTCCTCGGCCGGTTGCCGGCCAACCGCTTCGGATTGATCGAGTTCGACAGGATCGCAAGCAAATCCCGCGAGTATTTCGAGCGGTTTGGAATCGACATCGATGTCCACAAGAAACTCGGTAATCTAACCGTTGCAGAGAAGCAGATCGTGGAGATCATCAAGGCGACCCAGGCCTCCCACGCTGACATCATCATTATGGACGAACCCACCTCGTCACTTTCGTCCGGCGAGGTGAAGAAGCTCTTCTCGATCATCGAAGCCCTGGTGAAAGACGGCAAGACGATCATCTATATCTCGCATCGACTCGACGAGATCAGCGAGATAGCCGACCGGGTCAGCGTCTTTCGCGACGGCAAGAACCGGGGCGTTCTGGAGAAGGGAAACTTCCGGCAAGACAAGATCATCGAATTGATGATCGGTCACTCGATTGATCATCAGGAAAAGACGGACGCCGCCCTTGGTGACGTCGTACTGGAGATCAAGAACCTCAACATTCCCGGTCGCATCAAGAATTTCGACATGGAGCTGCGCCGGGGAGAGATTCTTGGCATTGCGGGTTTGATGGGGTCGGGCAAGGATGCGCTGGTCAAGAGTTTCTTTGGTCTGTGGCCGACTTCCTCAAAGGAGATCAGGAAGGACGGCAAGCCGATCACCATCAGCCGGCCAAGCGACGCAATCCGAAACAGCATCGTCTACATGCCTGAAGAGCGGAAGATCCAGGCACTGTTTCTTGAGTCCAGTGTCGGCCGGAACATCTCTCCGATCTGGATTATCTACAAGATTCGAAGATGGCTTCTCGATCGAAGTGGGGAAGATCGCATTGGTCAGGAAACTGTCGACCGTCTTTCGATCAAAACCTCTTCACTCCACACGCTGATCAAGAACCTTAGTGGCGGCAACCAGCAAAAAGCGGTCTTTGGCAGACTGTTGCTGATTGACCCGGAAGTCATGGTCCTGAACGACCCGACCCGCGGAGTCGACATCGGTAGCAAGGAAGAGATCTATCGCGAAATCCGTGCTCTCGCTGATGCCGGAACGTCGATCATCATAGTGTCGTCGGAACTCGCGGAAGTGGAACTCCTCGCCAACCGGGTGATCGTCCTGTCAAAAGGAGAGATCCGTGGCCGGTTCAGCGGCAGCGACGTATCCATGGAGAACCTACTCCTCAGTGTGACGAGAGCCAACCATGGCTAGCGTCAGGGGGTTTGTCAGCCGCAATCCGCAGCTTTCCGTGCTGGTGCTTCTCTTCGTGCTTTTCGCATTGTTCATCCCGGCTTTCATGACGACGGGAAACATCCTCAACATTCTGAAACAAAGTACGACAATCTCAATCATTGCGTGTGGACTTGCGTTTGTCGTCATCGGAGGAAATCTCGATCTCTCTGTGGGCGCCCTGCTGTCGCTGAGCTTGGGATTGTCGATCGAGATGGCAAACCACAACCTGTTTTTGGCGCTTGTCGTACCCATGGTGGCGGTCGTCGCCGTCGGCTTTGCCAACGGTTCGATTGTCGGGCGCTTTCGCGTGGATTCGATCATCCTGACTCTTGGATCCATGGCGGCCATCAACGGTGTGGTGCAGACCTATCGGCAAGGCAACATCGTCACAGGTCCGATGTTCACGTCCTATCAGGCCATGACCGATGCCAAGTTGTTCGGCGTACCGTCCTACATTCTCGTCTACATCGCGATCGCGCTGCTGTTTCAGTTCCTGCTTCTCAAAACCGCATTTGGCCGACAGGTCGTGTTGCAAGGGGAGAACAAGGAGGCCGCTGAAATCGCTGGGATCAACACGCGCCGGGTTACGCTGATTTCGTTTGTGCTGTGCTCGGCCAGCGTGGGTGTGGCTTCAATCCTGATGGGTTCAAGACTGCTTCAGGGAAGCACGAACACCGGCACTGGAATGGAGTTCGACGCCCTTACGGCAATCCTGATCGGCGGAATCAGCATCTACGGCGGCAAGGGCACAATTCTGAACGCCATGGTCGGCGTCTTTCTGCTGGCGATCATCATCAACGGCCTGACTCTCCTGAACGTCCCCTTCGAGTGGCGGAATGTTGCCAAGGGGCTGCTGATCATTCTCGCGATCGGCATCGCGAGGATGCGGGGGAGGGCCGTGTAGGATGAGCCGCGATTGGGCCAACCGGATCATTGAGAACAGGATTCTCATCCTGATCGTCGGCATCGTCGCGGGCATGGCGATCATTGACCGCGAGTTCTTCAGCTATGCCAACATTGTCAGCATTCTTCTCAAGATTTCGATCGAAGGCATCATCGTCATTGGGATGGCCTATCTCATCATTCTGAGGGAGATCGACCTTTCAGTGGGTGAGACCATGGGGTTGGGCAGCTTCTTTGCAATCGCCGTCCAGCCGTTTGGCGTTCTACCCGGGATTCTGGCCGGCGTTGTAGCCGGGGCCGCCGCCGGCTCGCTCAACGGGGCGCTGGTGGTGAAAGGCAAGCTGCCGTCAATAGCCATCACTCTCGGCACGATGGTTCTGATCAACGGCCTGATCTTCGTGCTGACGGGGTCGGATTCAATTGCGGGATCCAATCCGGCGTTTACGACCCTGGCGCAATTCTCGCCGTTCGGTATCCCGGCACCGATTTTTCTTATGGTTCTGCTGACCATCGTATTCAACGTCGTCCTGCAGAAGACGCGGTTCGGCAGGAACGTGTTTGCCAGCGGCGGTAACGAGGTCGCTGCGCGGTATGCCGGAATCGATGTCGACCGGATCAAGTTCCTGACCTTCGTCGTGACAGGCGCCCTGGCCGGACTGGCCGGCGTGCTCCTGGCATCGCGGTTCAACATCGCGTCAGGAGCATTGGGAGCATCGACGCCGCTGTTTGTGATCACCGCTGTATTGATCGGCGGCGTGAGCCTTGCGGGCGGCGAGGGCAGTGTCCTCAAGGCGTTTCAGGGCCTCCTGTTTGTCGGGGTGGTTGAGAACGCCCTCATCACCATCGGCGTTTTTTCCTCGGTAAAGCTGATGGTTATCGGCGGGCTTCTGGTTCTGACGTTGGTGATCGACAGCGTGCATACGCAAAGAAAACAATTCGAATAGAGCGCGAAAATCACGGAGACGCCCGATGGGTCATTACACGAAACTTCACTACGGCAAGCCGAGCTACGCTTTGACGAACGATAGCGTGGACATCCGCGTCAGTGTCCAAAGCGGGATGTTCACGGCCAGCTACACCAGCGGTGGCAAGTCCATCGATCCCTATTTCATTTCGCCCTGGTGGAACGAGGCACCGTTTCTTGATCAGGATCCGATCATGCAGAATCTCCGCGGCGACTACTTCTGTTTTCCGTTCGGTGCGGATGTGTCGCCCTATCCCGGCGTCAGCTACCAGATCCACGGCAGAACAGCGAACAACTGTTGGGATTTCGTGGCGATTGAGGAGGCCGGCGGCGCCAAGACGGTACAGCTCCGGATGGACCTGACACCCGAGGACGGTCATGTGGACAAAGTTCTTACGATCAGGAACGGGCAGCCGATCGTCTACACAAAACACATCGTCAGCGGTTTTTCAGGACAAGCCCCCCTCGGGAATCATCCAAACATTCAATGCTCGGAGGTAAGCGGCACGGCGATCATCGACATGACGCCGCCACTGATCGGATTCACGGCACCGATGCCGATCGATGTGCCGGAAAATATGGCCTATTCGCTGTTGAAGCCCGGCATCGAATTCAGCGATATGACAGCCGTTCCAACCGTTTATGGCGATACGGTCGACATGACCCGGTACCCGCTTCCGCGCGGATACGAGGACGTGGCGATGATGATCAGTGATCCTGATCGCGATTTCTGTTTCTCATCGATCACCGAGCCTGCCAAGGGGTTTCTGTATTTCCATCTGAAAGACCCGAAAGTTCTGGCCGAGACCCTTTTATGGATGCCCAATAGCGGACGGTATTCACCGCCGATGAATGGCAGAGTCCTTGGAAACATCGGCTTGGAGGAGGTGACGGGAAACTTCTTCTACGGCCGCGCCGAGAGCCTGAAGAGCAATGCTATCAGCGAGAAGGGTTACAAGACCTACCTCGAATTCTCGGACCAGCATCCGACGAGCGCCAAGCTCATTTCTGGCACGATTCCGATAGAAAGCTCATTCGCGGGTGTGAAGGATATCGTCCAGAAGAATTCCAACGAGATTACGATTCTCGGGAAAGGCGGCGAGAGAATAGATGTGCCGTGCTCCCTCGATTTCATGAATTCCTGACCGGCGGCGAAAGGCCGCCGCGGCCACCTCCGACAAATCCCAAACGTAGCCTGCGTTCGAGCGGAGGTTGGCGGTGATTGTTCTTTTTCTTCAAGCTCATGACTTCTTACATCTGCACTCGGGTTCAGGAGATGCTGCTCGCCGCATAGACCTTTCGGGTCTGATGCCCGCCATAATACAACGAAAAATCGAGCTCGATCGATTGGATGGCATGGGCAGCATACCGTCCCGACCGCATTTCATATCGGACATGCCAGCAAGACCAATCGGATCCAATCTGGGCATAAACACTGTCGACTGGTAATCGCTACTTGATGCCGGCGCGCATGAAATTGGCGACGAACTGTCTTTGAAACACCAGGAACGCAATGACCAGGGGCGCGGTGGTCATCAGCGTGGCGGCGTTGACCAGCGACCACTCGACACCGCTATCGGCGGTGGCGAAGACGCTCAGGCCGACGGTGACCGGCCGGGCTTCCGGTGAATTGGTGACGATCAGCGGCCACAGGAAGTTGTTCCAGTGGAAGCTCACCGAAACCAGGCCATAGGCGAGATAGACCGGTCTGGCGAGCGGCACATAGACATCCCACAGAACCCGCCACATGCCGGCGCCTTCGATAGCGGCGGCCTCGTCGAGCGACTTGGGAACCGTCTTGAAGGTCTGGCGCAACAGGAAGATGCCGAAAGCGGAGGTCAGATAGGGCAGGGCAATGCCGACGATGGTGTCGATCAGCCCCAGCTGCGCCAGTGTCTGATAGTTCTTGACGATCAGGATTTCCGGCGTGATCAGCAGCTGAATCATGATCAGGCCGAACAGCGGACCCGCCCATCGGAACCGGTAGCGGACGAAAGCATAAGCGACGAGGGTGCACAGGACGAAGTTCGCGATAATGATCATCGTCACCAGCAGAACGGTGTTGGTGAAATAGAGCGCGAACGGTGCCGCCTGCCAGGCGGTGACGAAATTCTCGAACGTCAGCGGCGCATCCCATTGGAAGTTGACGGAGTATTTTTCGGGGTGGAACGCCGTCCACACCGAATAGAGGAACGGGATGCCCCACAGAAACGCGAGCACGGCGGCGATGCTCCAGCCGACCAGCCGGTTGAAGCCCTGCGACATCGACATGGCAGGCGTCGTCATTCTCATTGGCGTGGTCGTCATGCTCATTGGTAGTGTGCCCGCCTGTCCAGGATCTTGAACTGGATCACCGCAAGGATGCCGAGGCCGCCGGCAAGAAGAACGGTCAACGTCGCGCCATAGGCGAAGTCGCGAAAGCCGAAGGTGACCTGGTAGATGTAGTAGAGCAGCAGGGCGGTAGCGTTGTTCGGGCCGCCCTCGGTCATGACCACGACATGGTCGATCATGCGGAAGGCGTTGAGCAGAGCGTTGACCGCGACGAAGACCGTCGTCGGCGTCAGCAGGGGCAGCACCACGTCGAAGAAGACCCGGATCGGTCCGGCGCCCTCGAGCCGCGCCGCCTCCTTGAGATTGGCCGGCACCGACTGCAGCGCCGCCAGATAGAAGATCATGAACAGGCCGGCTTCCTTCCAGATCGCGACGACCATCATGGCGCCGAGCGCGGTGTCGGCGTCACCGAGGAAATTGACCGACGGCAGGCCGAAGATCGAAAAGATCTGTGCCATCAGGCCGATGCCCGGCGCGTAGACGAACAGCCACAGATTGGCCACGGCGATCATCGGCAACATGGTCGGCAGGAAGAAGGACAGGCGCATAAAAGCCCTGCCGGGCAGCTTGCTATTGACCAGCAGCGCCATGGAAATGGAGAGTGCGATCGTGACGGGTATGGTCACCAGCGCATAGAGCGCACTGTTCCACAGAACCCGGGCGAGCCTGTCGTCGTTCAGGAGCTCCTGGTAGTTGTCCAGGCCGACGAAGCGCGAGGGGCGGATCGCTGTGGCGTTGTTCCAGAACGATCCGATAACCGACTGGAGTAGCGGGTAGTGGGTGAAGGCGACCAGAACCAGAATCGGCACGCACAGGAGGATCAGGGCATTCCAGAGGCCGAGAGGCTTGTTCATGCGCGTTCTCCGGTGCGTCCGGTGCTGTTATCCGGCGCGAGGCGGCGGCTTGCGCGCCCCCGCGCCGGATGTGTCGACGACAGACCTACTGATACTCGCTCAGGACTTCGTCAGCCTTCACCTGGGCTTCTGCCAGCGCGGCTTGCGGTTCGGCGTCACCGCCGACCGTGCTTTCGATGGCGTCCACCAGGAACTGGGTGACGCGCTGGCGCTGGAAGACGGCGAACTCGCGATAGGCGTGGGCAACCTGTTCGCGTGCGACCAGGGCGGCCGGTAGTGCCTCGGCATAGGCCTTCATTTCCGGCGTCTCCCAGGCATCGTCGCGCGGAGCGACGTAGCCGGTGGCGATCGACCACTTGGCGGCATTCGCCGGCGACGTCATGAACTTGACGAAGTCCAGGGCGGCGGCGCGCTCTTCGTCATCGGTGTCCTTGAAGATGTAGAAATTACCGCCGCCGATCGGCGCGCCGGGTCCTTCCCCACCGGGCAGAAACGCAACACCCCAGTCGAACTCGGCATTCTTGTTGACGAAGGCCAGGTTGCCGGTCGAGGTCCACATGGAGGCCGTCTGGCCCTCGATGAACGCTTTCGGCGTATCGCCCCAGGTGATGCCGCCCGGTGCCATGACGCCTTCCGCGGCGAGGTCGAGAAGGAACTGCAGCGAGGCGACCGCCGCCGGGGTGTCGAAGCGGGCTTCGGTGCCGGTATCGGTGGACAGATGGTCGCCCATGGAGACGACCAGTCCGCCGAACAGCCAGGCGCCGCCCAGCCCGAGGGTCGGGATGCGCGTGCCCCAGCGGGTGACGTTGCCGTTGGAGTCCTTCTGCACCAGCTTCTTGCCGACCGCGATCATGTCGGTCCAGCTCTTGGGCGGATCGTCCGGATCAAGGCCGGCCTCGCGGAACGCATCCCTGTTATAATAGAAAACCGGCGTCGAACGCTGGAACGGGATGCCGTAGATCTCACCATTGTAGACGGCGTCGGTCATGAACCCTTCCATGAAGCCGTCCATCCACTCCTTGTCCTCGGCCGCGTCGGTGACCTGAGTGAAGGGCACGACAACGTCTTCCTCGATCAGGGTGAAAATGTCGATCGAGAGAAGCACGGCAACCTGTGGCGGATTGCCGGCCTGGGCGGCCGTCAAGGCTTTTGTGGTGGTCTCTTCGTAGTTGCCGGCGTAGACCGCCTTGACCGTGTGCTCCGGGTTCTCTGCCGCCCAGGCGTCAGTCAGTGCCTGAATGGTTTCGACCGCCGGCGCATTGACGCCGACCGGGAAGTAGAACTCCAGATCCGCCGCCAAAGCGGTGGCCCCACTCATCCCTCCAAGCCCGATCGCCAGGGCTAGCTTGGCTAATGATTTGCCGATCGTCATGATGGTCTCTCCTCCATGGTGTCAGTTTTGTTGGACCACCGGCGCTGGGCTGCCGATGACATGGGTATCGTTCAAGAGGGCTTTCCCGTCCGAAGTCCGGAAGAGTCGGATGGCACTGGGCTCACATCCGACAGACACGCCGGCCCCCTCTTTCGGCGTGGTTTTGCTGGGCAGCGTGACCATGACCGTCTCGCCAAGCGCCGTGGCCAGACGGACAAGGGTCTGGCTGCCCTCGTATTCCGTATCGGTGACCGTGGCCGGAAAGGCCAGGTCGGTCGGCTCGTCGGTCAGGTGCATATGTTCCGGCCGTATGCCGAGGCGGAAATCGTCGTCCTGCGACCCGAGCCCGAGCCCTTCGAGGTAGTCGGGCAGGTGGGCCGCGGCGATCACGTTCATGGGTGGCGTGCCGATGAAACGGGCGGCGCCGATACTGGCGGGTTCGTTGTAAAGCTCGACGGGAGCGCCGAACTGCACCGTCTCGCCGGCCTCCATGAGGAGCACCTTGTCGGACATCGACAAGGCCTCGCTCTGGTCGTGGGTGACGTAGACGACCGTGATTCCAAGCTTGTGATTGAGCTCCTTGATCTCGGTCCGGATCTCGGCCCGCAGTTTGGCGTCGAGATTGGAAAGCGGCTCGTCCATAAGCACCAGCTTGCGCTCGGAGATCAGCACCCGAGCCAGGGCGACGCGCTGCTGCTGGCCGCCTGACAACTGCCCCGGCCGGCGATCCAGCAACGGTTCCAGGTTCATGAAGGCGGCGACGCGTTTCAGCCTGGTCGCCTGATCGGCTTTGCTATGTCGGCGCACGCGCAGGCCATAGAGGATGTTGTCGCGCACGCTCATATGCGGAAAGAGCGCATAATTCTGGAAAACCATGCCGATATTGCGTTGCGTCGGCGGGATGGCGGTGACGTCGACACCGTCAATGACGATGCTTCCGGCGCCGACGGCGTCAAGGCCGGCAATCAGGCGCAGGGCCGTGCTCTTGCCACAGCCGGACGGCCCGAGAAGCGTCAGAAACGCACCCGCCTCGATCTCCAGATCGATCCCCTTGAGAACCTCGACCTGCCCCCAGGACTTCCTCAGCCCGGTGATCTTCAGTGAAACGCCGTTGTCGCTCATGCCAGCCGGAGCTCCAGCTGTTCGCGGGCGAACGCCGCCTTGACACCGTCATCGACCTCGCGAACCGTCAGGATGGCGTCGAGATTGTCGAAGCTGACGGTCTGGGCGAATGCCGACGCACGGAACTTCGAATGGTCGGCAACCACGATGTTCTTCCGTGATACCGAGACGATCTCCCTTTGCACCTGGGCATAGGCTTCGCTTCCCAGGCTTATCGCCCGCCGTTGCAGGTCGATCGCGGTGGCACACAAAAGTGCGATGTCGAAGGAGAGGGAGCGGATCGCGGCGACCGCGAGGGAGCCGCAATAGGAGTCGTTGATCGGCAGATAAGAGCCGCCGACCAGGTAGTGCTTGGCCATTCCCTGGTCCTTGAGGATCTGGGAGATGCCGAGCGACGTCGTCACATAGGTGCAGTTCGGTTTGCGCCGCGCATTCATGGCAATCGGCAACGCCGTCGTGCCGGCGTCGATCAGAACGGTCTCGTCGCCTTCGAGCAGATCGATTGCGGCTTCGCCGACCCGGCGTTTTTCGTCCTCGTTGAGGTAGAGGCGCGCGCTGTCGGGCAGGTCATGGCTGACGAGGGAGTTGGCGACGACGCCGCCATGGGTGCGCGACAACAGCCCGCGGCGGTCAAGGGAGGTGAGATCGCGTCGGACGGTGGCGTCCGAGACCTGCAGATAATCGCAGAGTTCGCGCACGCCCATCGCGCCGCGCTCGCGGACAATCTCCAGCAAACGGTGCTGCCGTACGGCTGAGAGTTGTGGCCCGTCCAGGGCAGTTTGCACTTTTTCCTGCGCCAATCGCGACGTCTCCCCCTGGCGTCATGGGCGATGCCCGAATTGCCGCCAGTCCCTGATTTCAATCACAAAACGACACATTCGGTCAATTTGAAAATGACCTGAGAGCTCATTTAGCGCTTGTTAGAAGACAAAACGACGGTATATGTCGATACCTGACTATATATGACCATATGCGCTTGGCCTCCGGATGGGGCACGGATGCGTGTGGCCGGCAGCCAGGCACAAAGGAATGACGTGATGCTCATCGCCCATCTTTCCGATTTTCACGTGTGCGTCGATGCGCCGGAGACCTCTCTTGTACGACCCGACGCGGTCGATCGGGCCCGCAAGGTCGTGGCCGACGTGGCCGGCTTCAGCCCGAAACTGGATGCGGTGATGGTCACCGGCGATCTCACCGATGGCGGTACGGTGCAAGACTACGAGCTGTTCGCATCGGTCATCGCGCCGATCGACGCGCCGGTCTTCGTGGTGCCCGGCAACCACGACCGCCGGGAAGGGTTGCGCGCCGCCTTCGCCGATCGGTTGCCGTTCGGTGACCGGCGATTCCTCAACTACGAGGCCACCTGCGGAGCGATCCGCGTGATCGGACTCGATACTCAGATCGAGGGGCGCATTGATGGAGGTCTGGAGCCCGACACCCTGGATTGGCTCGAAGAGCGGCTCAGCCAGCCGGCCGAGGGGCACACCTATATCCTGATGCACCATCCGCCCTGTCCCTCTGGGCTGGCGGCTCTCGACGGGATGGCGCTGACGCGTGGCGGCGACCGGTTTGGAGAGCTGGTACGCTCATACGAGGGGTCTCTGCACATTCTTGCCGGCCACCTTCACCGTCCCTATCAGACGATCTGGAACGGCGCGCTGGCGACCGTCGGCGGCAGCCCGGCCTTTCAGTTTGCGCTCGATCTCCATCCCGGCGCAACCGAACCCGGCACCGACGATGAGCCGTATTTCTATTTCATTTACCGGCTGGGACACGACGGGGAGACTGTCCACACCCGGCCCGTCAGCCTCCAGGCATTGAAGGAATAAGACTGTCATGCACGAACATGCGGAAAGCCTTGTCCTGGAGGCGGGACAGATTGCCCTCAGCCATTTTCAGCGTTTGTCGAGCATTGCGGTTGAATCCAAGGGTCACCTCGATCTCGTGACCCTTGCCGACCGGGATGTGGAGCGCTTCCTGACCGACGGACTCCGCAAGGCCTATCCCGATGACGGCGTCTTCGGCGAGGAGGGGAGCAACCACGTCGGTACCTCGGGGCGGGTTTGGGTCGTCGATCCCATCGACGGCACGTTCAATTTTGTTCGCGGCGGTAACC
>JAAEOR010000738.1 GCA_024222895.1 Hyphomicrobiales bacterium
CCCTGAACGCCACTGGCGACCAGGCCGGCCTCGATTATGGCGACGATAAATGAGCCGATGACGGTGCCGACCACCGTGCCGGAGCCGCCGAAGATCGAGGTGCCGCCGATGAAGACGCTGGCGACGACGACCAGGAGATATCCCATGCCCTGGGACGAAAAATAGGTGGTCGTCTCGAGCGTCAGCAGCACGCCGGCGAAGGCGGACAGGAAGCCCATCAGTGTGAACAGTTTCAGCTTCTCGCGATCGGCGGCAATACCAACGACTTTGGCGACGCTGAGATTGTCGCCAATGAAGAGAATGCTCTCGCCAAACCTGTGCCGGTTGAGCAGAATCCAGATCACCACAGAGGCGATGATCGCCCAGATCATCTGAACCGGGAACGCTCCGATCCGGCCGGTGAACACCGAGTGGATCAGGGTCGCCTCGACCGTCGGGATGGCGACCGAGGCGCCGTTGGAGACGACGGTCACCAGCCCGCCCCACAAGAAGAGCGTTGCCAGGGTCGCGATCAGCGACGGAATACCCAGTTGGGTGACGATCAGCCCGTTCGCAAAGCCCAGGATCGTGCCGACGGCCAGGGCGGCCAGCATCGCCAACCAGGTCAGTTCGTATTGTTGAAAGAGGACGCTGAACACGTAGCTGGCAAACGCGACAACCGACGGAAAGGAGAGATCCATTTCGCCCGCGGTTGCCACCAGCGTCAGCCCGAGCGCAATGATCAGCGGTGGCGGCACGCTCGCCATGAAGCTCATATAGACGCGGTAGCCGAGGAAGGCACGCGGCGCCGTGATCATGAACAGAATGACCAGAACGACGAAGACCAGTGCGATGGCCGTCCCTTCGATCTTGAAAAAGCCGACAAGCGGATTGGTACGGGATTTCACGGTGTGCCGCCCGCCGCCATCAAACCCCCTGAGTTAATTGCCGTCGCCATCATCCTAGAACGAAACCCTGGAGATCGGTGTGCCGCTCTTGCCTTCAAGGAAGTCGAAATCGACCCCCTCGTCGGCCTGTTGGACATGATCGATGAAGAGCTTGCCATAACCACGCGTATGGGCTGGCTCCGGTGCAGTCCACCCGGTCCTGCGGCGATCGATTTCGTCGGCAGCGACTTCGAGGGTGAGGCTGCGCTCTTCCACGTTGAGCGCAATAACGTCACCAGTTCTGACCAGTGCCAATGGTCCGCCGATGGCAGATTCCGGCGCCACGTGAAGCACCACTGTGCCAAAGGCCGTCCCGCTCATCCGCGCGTCGGAAATGCGCACCATGTCGGTTACGCCCTGGGCGAGTAGTTTCTTGGGTAGTGCCATGGTGCCGATTTCGGGCATGCCGGGATAGCCGACCGGACCGGCATTCTGCAGGACGAGAATGCTATCCGCATCCACGTCGAGCTCGGGGTCGTCGATGCGATTGTGAAAATCGTCGGCATCCTTGAACACCACTGCCTTGCCGCGATGGTTCATCAGGCGGGGCGATGCGGCTGAGGGTTTGAGAATGGCGCCGTTGGGCGCGAGATTGCCGCGCAGGACAACCAGGCCGCCGGTCGCTGTCAACGGTCGGTCGACGGAACGGATCACCTCGTCATTATAGCTCACCGCGTTGGCGATGCGCACGCCGATCGATCCGCCCTCGACGGCGGGTACAGAGAGATCCAGCCGGTCGGCAATGCGCCGCATCACCACGGGCAGCCCGCCGGCGTGAAAGAACTCTTCCATCAGGAAGCGGCCCGAGGGCTTCAGGTCGACCAGGCATGGGATGTCGCGACCGAGACTATCCCAGTCATCGAGGCTGAACGGAACGCCGAGGCGCCCGGCCAGAGCCAGCAGATGCACCACGGCATTGGTAGACCCGCCAATCGCGCCGACGATCTTCACGGCGTTTTCGAAAGCCGCGCGGGTCAGGATTCGCGACATCGGTATGCCGGCCCTCACCAGATCGACCGCGCAACGGCCGGAACTCTCCGCCAGCACACTGCGACGACTGTCCGCTGCCGGGATCGATCCGTTCATCGGCAGCGCGATGCCCATGGCTTCCCCGACAGATGCCATGGTCGACGCTGTTCCCATCACCATGCAGGATCCGGCGGAGCGGCTCATTGAAGCTTCGGCGTCTCCCAGTTCCTCCTTCGAAAGCCGACCAGTCCGATACTCTTCGTCCAGCCGGAACATGTCGGTTCCCGAGCCCAACTCGCGGCCGCGGAAGCGACCGTTCAACATCGGTCCGCCGGAGACGAGAATCGCGGGCACGTCGCAGCTGGCCGCACCCATC
>JAAEOR010000739.1 GCA_024222895.1 Hyphomicrobiales bacterium
ACTTCGCGGAAACGCCTTTCGATGGCATTTGTGGTGCGTACGGTCTTTCGTTTGTCGAGGGTCTTGTAGCGGAAGCATGTGAGGAGGTCGTCGAGATCGTTTCGCAGGCAGGCGACGGCCTTGGGATAGGGTTGCTGCCAGCGGTCGGCGAAGCGGCGGGCGGCCGAGCGGGCCTTTGTCACGGTCGCGGCATTCATGATGTCATGGAGGCCGGTCTTGACGGCCTTGTGGTCGGCCTTCCGGACCTTGTCGAGGACGTTCCTGATCTTGTGCGCCCAGCAGCGCTGGACGGGAACGCCGGGATAGACGATGGGGAGCGCGGCCAGCAGGCCGGGGCCGCCATCGACGCAGATCATCTCGAGCCGCTCTCCAGTCAGGCCACGCTCGTAGAGGCCGGTGAGGAAGCGCTCCCACGCCGCGGCGCTCTCGGCCACCGCCAGGCGATAGTCGATAACCTCCTTGCGGCCGTCAGCGCGGAGCCCGAGAGCGACCAGTACCGGGCGCTTGAGCGCGCCGGCGCCGGTCTTGCGGCTCAACACCACGCCGTCGAGCATGAGCACCGGATAGATGTCCTTCAACGGCCGGCGGTGGAAGGCCGCGACCGCGGCATCGAGCGTCTTGGCGACCTGGCTGACCGTCGAGGCGCTGACCCGCCGCCCGAGGATCGGCAATAAGGCGACGGCGACCTTACGTGTGGACAAGCCGAGCACGAAGCAGGCCAAGATCATGCGGTCGATGTGGGCCGCCCGCCGGGCGTAGGCGCGCACCACCGTGACAGCACTGAAGGTTCGCGTCCGTGGCACCGCAAGCTCGATCTCGCCGAGCTCGGTCAGCAGCCAGCGGGTGTAGGTACCGTTACGCCGGTCAGCCTCGTCGCGGCGGGCCATCTCCTCAAGATGGTGATCCACCGCCGCCAGCATCCGTCCCTCCATTATCCCCTTCAACGCCTGCGCTCCAGCACCGCGGTAGTCCTCACCCCATTCGACACCTGAAGCTTCCATCGCCTTCATCATTCGAAACGCATGCGGTAAACTCTTGATCGTCACAGACTGTGGCATTGGGGGGGCTCCTTTTGTGGATCTCAACAACCCACGGAGTACCCCCCTCTCCTCAGCTGACACAAACTCTCGTACATCACCCGACATCGGCACCGATGGCGGGCCGTGTCGCTTCCGTGCTAAACTACAAGGATTGCCGATACCAGCGGCGAATGGCTGGGGTTCGTGGCGTCACCGACACTTGGAAAGCTAACATGCGGGATAACACTGTCCTCATCGACGACTCGGCGGCAGAGGCCGCAATTTCATTCTCACCGCGCTTCAACGTCGCCGTACCGTTCATCGATCGTCACATCGAAGAGGGACGCGGCATGCGGATCGCGATCCGAACCGCCGAGGAAGATGTGACCTATGGCGAGCTCGCGGAGCGGGTCAATAGGTGCGGCAATCTGCTGAAATCCATGGACCTTGCCGCGGGCGACCGGGTGCTAATGATCGTCAGGGATTGCCCCGAATTCGTCTACCTGTTCTGGGGCGCGATCAAGGCGGGGTTCGTCCCGGTCCCACTCAACACGCTCCTTCGCGCCGCCGATTACCATTTCATGATCGAGGATTCCGG
>JAAEOR010000740.1 GCA_024222895.1 Hyphomicrobiales bacterium
ATGAAAGGATGACCTCGCCGTCGGCCCGGGCGGTGTGGACTGCGCCGCTGCGATCCGTGTACTCGACGCCAATCGCCCTGCCGGACTCCACGACAATGCGGCGAACCGGCGATTGAAGCTTCACGGTCAGATTCGGATTGTCTTTCTGCGGCGTGATGTAGGCGTAGGCGGCGGAACTTCGCTTGCCGGCGCGGTTCATGAACTGATAGAAGCCGACACCGCGCTGGGTCTCGCCATTGAAGTCAGGGTTGAACGGCTCGCCGAGGGCCTGGACCGCCTGGACGAACCAGCGCGAGAACGGGTCGATGTGCCCCGGGTCCGACACCAGCAGCGGCCCGTCGGCGCCATGGCGGTCGTTGCAGAGGCGGTTGTTGCCTTCCATGCCCCGGAAGTGGGGGAGCATCTCGCGCCAGGCCCAGCCGACGCCGTCATTGTTGCCGCGCAGGATCTCGTCCCATTGGTCATAGTCCGACGGCCGGCCGCGGATATAGACTTGGGCGTTGACCGACGAGCCGCCGCCCAGGACGTTGCCCTGTGGAATGTCGTGGGTTCGCCCGCCGAGGTGCTCCTGCGGTGTGGTCGTGTGGTAGCGCATGTATTTCGAGCCGTTGATCAGCTTGAAGATCCCCGGCGGCATGTCGAGCAACGGGTGCCGGTTCGAGTAGCCGGCCTC
>JAAEOR010000741.1 GCA_024222895.1 Hyphomicrobiales bacterium
CACAGTCGCCATAAGTATGAACCATCCGCTCCACGGCGTCGGCAATGGCCATGGGATCCAGCGCCTTCGGGGGGGCAATCCGGTCGTCGCCAGGGTGATAGACGAGCGCCGGCATCCTGTCCATGGAGCCACCGAGGCTCGCATACTCGTCCAGCGTCAAGGTGGGATCGAGGACCACCGCTGCCTCGGGAAAAGGTATCGCCTCAGGCAGGCCATCCACGTTCGAGACGATTGTCGGGCAAGCAAACGCCAGGGCTTCGGCGGCAACCATGCCGAATGGTTCACGCAGCGAGGGACAAATAAAGATATCGATGTCGCGAAAGAAGGGTCCCATATCGGTAACCTGGCCGGCGAACTCGATCTCCGTCCTCAGGCCAAGTTCGGATGCGACTGCCCGAAGCGAAGTCTCTTCCTCGCCTTCGCCCGCAAATTTGAGCTGGACGGCAAGGCCGCGCCTCTTGAGTTCCGCCACGGCGTGGACGACTGAATGCAATCCCTTGAAGGAAACCAAACGTCCGGCGCAGCCCAGTTTGACACCTTCCTTGCCGAGTCGCCGATCGGTCGTGGTGTGTTCTGACGCTGCTGAAAAACGGAGAGGATTGGGCAAAACGTGGATCGGGACTCTGACGTCCCACAACTCGGTCAGCAACCGCTTGCATGCTGACGACACGGTTATCACCGATGATGCCTCTGCCATCCGCGCCTTGTTTTCCGGGGTAGCGACCCTGATGGACGACATCCCGTGATCGTACAGCACGGAGCTCTGAACCACCTTTTGGAGAGAGGGTGGCAGCAAATAGTTCCACGCAACCAGGCGTCGTATTTTCCTGTCCTTGACGTAGGACCTGATTGCTATCCGCCGCGATCGCCGGTCTTCCGTCACGGGCGAGAAGACGGTTGCATTGTCCAGCTCGGTCAGATGTTCGGAAACCGGTCGTTCCGCCCGATTGATCGTGTGAAAGTGATAACCCTCACGTCGCCAATGGGCGGCTACCGCAGCGTACAAGACCTGGAGCCCGCCGGGTTCATCAAGAGCTATATAGTTACCGATATCCGAAGCGGTGAATTTACCAACCACGACCAGCGATCCTTAGCCGATTCGCCTGAATGTGTAGAATTCAGCAAACGTCTTATCAGGAAGTTTCGCTTTCGGCGGACTGAAGTGCGGGTTCGGGTTGTATTGGTGCAGACCCCAATCTTTACGATTGGCATGAATCCAGGCTGAAAAGCAGCGATGCCTGACATGAGAGGGGTCGCCAGGCCGGTCGAAATTGCTCGTATGAATAATGACCCATTGTGTCGATCGATCGAACAAAGTCGACATGTGGCAATCATCGACATCGCCTTCGACAAGATGAAAGATAACGTCAATGGACATGGTTACATCTGACGAAATACCGCTCGCCTCAAGATCGCCCGACAGCATGAACCTCTTGTGCATTGAGGGTTCGTTGGCCTTTTTTACCAAATCGAGCGTCGATCGTGAAAGGTCAACGCCGAGGTAACCCGGCACCCGGAGTCCTTGTGCGACCTGCCCATCACCCACTTCAAGGTCTATCACTGAGTCTATCTTGTGATTTCGAAAGAATTTGTTCAGGAAGCCAACCTTGTATTTGCTGAGGACCACACGCGAACCGCTGCAGGAGTGTCCCCCTGATTTGTAGCGGTCCTCCCAGTATCCAGTTGATGAAAATTCTGTCATTCATGACCTGTCGAGGGGCGATGAGCTCTTGCTCCTTACCTTGACTCCTTGAATCAAAACTTCGGCACTGTCCTGACGCCCAGGCGAAACAGCCGCATGGTTATTTCAGCAAACCGCTCAACCGACAGACCCATATAGGCCGCGCGTTCTGCACCAGCCGTCATTGCCGGAAAGAGGGGACCCGGCCTGTCCGGCAAGAACTGCTGGCGCAAC
>JAAEOR010000742.1 GCA_024222895.1 Hyphomicrobiales bacterium
GATCCGGTGGTGATCATGCTTGCGGTTGATGCGTCCGGTCCCGCCGAACGCTGCCTGCTTGGCCGTCAAACCCGTTTCGTCGAGGGTATGTACTCCTGCCTTGCCGGCTTCGTCGAACCCGGGGAGACCATCGAGGATGCGGTGCGCCGTGAAACCGGCGAGGAAGCCGGAATCAAGGTGGGCCGGGTTCGCTATCACTCCAGCCAGCCCTGGCCGTTCCCCGCTTCGCTGATGATCGGCTGTCATGCCGAGGCGCTGACGACCGACATCACCCGCGATGAGGTCGAACTGGAGGACGCCCGCTGGTTTGGCCGTGATGAGGTTCTGTCAATCCTCGCCGGCACTCATGCCGACGGCATCAAGTGCCCACCCAGCATGGCGATCGCCCACAAGCTGATCCGCGCCTGGGCGGTGGGATCCTGACCGAGCGGCTGACGGCAGACGTGCTCATCAATTCGGCACAATAGGACCGGAGCCGACAATGTCTGGTCTACACCCGTTTCTGGATCTACTGACCGCTATCGATACGCGGTCATAAGTTCATGAAGTGCCAGCACCTGTCCGTCATCGACATTGGAGCGAATGTCCACTTGGAGCCCACAGGGACGAAGCCGCTCTCGCGGCATTGGCGCTCTTGGCTGGCCGATACTTGTAGATGTGAATGTTGTGCTTCTCTGATGGGGCTTTTCGGTCTGACGATTGGGACCTTCTCAATCGTCAGACAGGAGGTTCCCATGGAGGAGA
>JAAEOR010000743.1 GCA_024222895.1 Hyphomicrobiales bacterium
ACCCGATGCAGGCCGTCGAGGCCGAGCTGTGCGTCGAATTGCGGTGCATCGTATTCGACATGAGCGAAGTCGTGGTCGAACGGGGCCTCGCCGAGAAACTCATAGAGCAACGCGAAAACCTCGCCGGGGCGCTGCGCCAGCAGGTCGTAGTCGACCAGGATGACCCGCTCGGCATAGTCCGAGTAGCAGGCTTCCCGCAACGCGTGCCAGGGATAGCCCACCAGCCGATTGGCATGGGCCAGCGCCTCGAGGCGAGTATAGACGGTGGCCCGTTCGCCGGGCGTGTTGAAGAGCCGGGTGTTCTCGAACGCGTTGTCGCGAAACTGACGCTCAAGGCTGTCCATTACCCACGCCACATTGCGAACGCAGCAGATCACCCGAGCGTCCGGGAACAGCCGCATCAGCGCCGGTAGCTGCGCGGTCCAGGCGCGATTGGTGTCGAAGATCACCGGCTCGGTGACGTCGGCATAGTAGCTGTCGAACAGTCCCTTGAGGATGCGTGCCCGCTGGTCTTCGTTGACCAGGGAGGAGATTTCGCTGCCGGCGGAAACCTGCCCCAGCACCCCTTCGAACAGCGACGCCACCGGGCTCGACATGCCAGCATGGAAGCGCGGGTTCTGCCGCAGGATCGCAGCCGTCAGGGTCGACCCCGAACGGGGCAGACCTGAAATGAAATGGAACCTGCTGTTTCCCGCCATTGTCATTCACCCCTTTTCAACGTCGCCGTTGCACTGCCGTTACGCGAAGCGAACACGGCTACCGGCGATGGTAGAACGACGGACCATGATTGGCTAATGGCCCAAACCACCCCGGTGATTCCGTCAGGGCGCCGCCTGCGACATGATCGCCAGCCGGCGACCCTCGAAGTGACCCCGTGTTCACTGAGCGTGCTGTACGCGGTTTCGATGTCATCAACTCGAGAATGGATGATTGACTCGTCTGTCCCCGGCCTGTTGCTCTCCCAGGGAAAGAGAAGGACGCCGCCACAATCGAAAAACGCCGGGTTGCCGAACGTGTAAAGGTGCGGGAGATTGAGGACGTCCTATTATCAGGCTTTCGATCCGGCAAGATCCGAGACCGATCTCGATATCTGGCCAGATGCACCGGGGTCAGATCGGTTGTCATCGAGCAGTTTCCTTTCCCGGGGTCCCGAGATTGCTGAATTTTTCCCTTTCAACACCGGAGATCATTCGCGATCCGAACCAGCGTGGACAATGGGCGGAATGGGAGCGCAGGCACGGTGATCAGAAGATCCGGCGGATCGGTTGATCACGAGCCGGTCGACGCGGTCGACCGTGCCCCGACCGCATCGAGCATCGAGAAATGACCGACATCACCATCATCGGCGGTGGCATCGTCGGCATCGCCACGGCCCTGGCGGTACAGCGGGCCTGGCCGGGCCTGGCCGTGCAACTTCTTGAAAAGGAGGACACGCTGGCCCGCCACCAGACGGGCCGGAACAGCGGCGTCATTCACGCCGGCATCTACTATGCGCCAGGCAGCTTGAAGGCGGAGTTCTGTCGTCGGGGGGTTGCTGCGACGGTGAGGTTCTGCACCGAGCATCAATTGCCGTTCGAGCAATGTGGCAAGCTGCTGGTCGCCACATCGCAAGACGAGGCTGAGCGTCTGGCCGCGCTGACCGAGCGTGCCCGCACGAACGGGATTGACGTCCGTCCCATCTCAGCCACGGAACTGCGTGAGCGCGAGCCGAATATCGCCGGGCTCGCCGGACTACTGAGCCCCACCACGGGAATTGCCGACTACGCGGCGATCACAAACAAGATGGCGGAATTGTTCACCGCCCTTGGCGGCGAAATCGTTTACGATGCCCGGGTCACGGGGATCGATGAAAGCCCCAGTGATGTGACCCTTTCACTGGCTGACGGGCAACGGCAGCGGACCCGACGTGTGATCGCCTGTGCCGGCCTCGATGCCGACCGGCTGGCGGCCATGTGCGGGCTGGCCGACGATTTCGCCATCGTCCCCTTCAAGGGCGAATACTACCGTCTCGCGCCCCGTCATGACTCTGTCGTCAACCACCTGATCTATCCGGTACCCGATCCGGACCTGCCGTTTCTTGGCATTCATCTCACCCGCATGATCGGCGGCTATGTCACGGTCGGTCCCAACGCGGTCCTCAGTCTCGCCCGCGAAGGCTACGGCGGTTGGGCAATGTCGGCGCGAGACATGGGCGCCATGGCGCGTTTTCCCGGTTTCTGGCGCACGATCGGGGCCAATCTGTCTTCAGGCGTCGGCGAGATGGCAAGCTCGGTATTCCGCCGCCGCTATCTGCGGAAGTGTCAGCGCTACTGCCCATCGCTGGAGCTCTCGGATCTCCAGCCTCATCCGCCCGGCATCCGGGCCCAGGCCGTGATGCGCGACGGTACCCTGGTCCATGATTTTCTGATCCGCAACACCGCCCGCACGATCCACATCTGCAATGCGCCGTCGCCGGCGGCAACCTCGGCGATGCCGATCGCCGACCATATCCGTGACGAGGCAGCACGGGTCTTCGGGCTTAATACCAAGGGTACTTGATCACTACGTCTATGTTTGGGCAGACGGCATCCATTTGCACGCCCGGCTTGAAGACGAAAAGCAATGCATTCTGGTTATCATCGGTGCGACGCCGGAGGGCAAGAAAGAGCTTGTCGGCTTTACCGACGGTGCCCGGGAGAGCGCGCACGACTGGCGAGAACTCCTGCTCGACTTGAAACGGCGTGGCTTGAGCCTTGCCCCGAAGCTTGCCGTTGCCGATGGTGGTCTTGGGTTCTGGAAGGCGCTCGGCGAGATCTGGCCGACAGCCCAGGAACAG
>JAAEOR010000744.1 GCA_024222895.1 Hyphomicrobiales bacterium
GCCGATCACGCGATCGACCGCGCCGGATCCCTGCGTCTCAAATCAGCAGAAACCCGAGCGCGATCGGCAGCGAGACCACGACCAGCAGGTTCGAAGCCATGATGAAGCTCGAAACGTTGGCGGTCTTGATGCCGGCCTGCTGGGCCATGATCAGGTTCAGCGTCGATGACGGCATGAGGCAGAGCAGAATGAACATGGCGCCAAAGTCTCCCTGTAGTCCGAGCATGAAGGCGAGCCCGACACCGACGACCGCGATCATTGCCAGGTGGATCGCCGCATAACCCAGCGACTTGCCGACGGTGCCGAGATCGACATCGGCCAGCGACACACCGAGGATGAGGAGAGCCAGCGGGATCGCCAGTCCGCCAATCAGTTCGAAGGTGTCGAGGATCGATGTCGGGAGTGCGGTGCCGGTGAAGGTCAGGATCAGGCCGAGGGCCAGGGCGTAGAAGAACGGCGTGCGTGCCGCCTGGCCGAGCGAGATCCGTCCCGAGGGGATCCACATCCCGGCGGTAAACTGGGCGATCAGCATGATGCCGGTAAACCCCAGCGCCAGGGCAAGGCCCTTCTGGCCGAAGGCGTAAAGGCCGAGCGCCATGCCGATCGACATGTTCGACAGGCTGAAGGCGGCCCAGTATTCGCGCAGCGGCAGACTGAGCAGCCGGATGATCCCATAGGACAGGACCAGGAACGCGAGAAAGGCGAGGGCGCCAGCCCAGAGGATCTGCAAGAGTTCAGCCGACGCAACGTGGGCCGACCCGAGTTTGGCGACGACGAGGCTGGTGAAACCGACATTGAGCACCAGCCGGCCGAAGCTTTTCGAATCCCAGGGAACCTTCAGCCGGCCGAGCAGCACACCGAGCGCGACGGTCGCATAGATCGGCAGGACGACCTGGACGACTTTCCAGATGATGGTTTCCATGGCCCCTTCCCGATGCCGGCGCCGGGATGTGAGTCCCCGGTCTGCCTACGTTTGTTTGGGTGGATACCATTCCGGCACGCGCCAAGAGTAGCGTTATCGACAAGAATGCTGCGTAGTAAA
>JAAEOR010000745.1 GCA_024222895.1 Hyphomicrobiales bacterium
CTGAAGGGTGTCGGCGACGGGTCGATTGCTTCGATCCAGGATCTGATTGACGCCGGCTACAACGTGACCTTCGACGCCTGATCTCCCCTGGGCCGGCTTGCCGGACCCAGCCCGGAACAAAGGCGGGCCGGTTCTCCGGCCCAAGCCAGAAGATCAGCGAGGGTCCGCTTCGGCGGGCCCTTCGTTTTTTGATCCCGCCGATGATCCGGCGAGGTCCGCACACTGGCGTTGCGCCGTGTAGTCGGGCGCGGTAATCTTCTGACGGTTATTGCGATGCGGGAGGGCTTCGGAGCCGTCTCCCGTGAGATTTGACGTAGCGCGTGGCGTTTGGGGCTGGCGCATCTGAACAGAAGGTGGACAGGACATGGCCAAGGAAATCCCGGGTCTGACCGGTGGCAACGACAGCGTCACGGTTGGTTATGGCAAGTGGAAAGGCGATCTGGAGGGTAACGACACCGTCTTCTTCAGCCAGAATGCGGCGTTCACGCTGACCGGCGGCAGCGGCGCGGATTCGATTGACGCGCAGGATGTGACCGCCTCGGTCGATCTGGGCACCGGCAACGATACGATTGGCGGGGAAGACGGCGACGCCACGATTTTCACCGGCGACGGCGCCGACTCGGTGGACTTTAATTCCGGTGCCTTCTCGATCAACACCGGCAACGGCGCCGACACCGTTCATGTCGATGACGGCAGTGTCACGGTGATCAGCGGTGGTGGCAACGATTCGATCGAGGCCAGCGGGGGCACCCACTCGATCAATACCGGCGGCGGCAACGACACGGTCTACGTGACCGATGGCAGCACCACGGTCAAGAGCGGGTCGGGGGACGACTCGATCTCCGCCGAGACCGGCGATCTGTCGGTCAAGACCGGCAGCGGCAACGATACGGTCCACGCCGATGATGGCAGCCATACGGTCAAGACCGGTGGCGGCAACGACTCGGTCACCGTCTCCGACGGCGAGCACTCCATCAAGACCGGCGGTGGCAATGACACCGTCTTCATCGGCGAGGGGTCCGCAACGATCAACACCGGCGACGGCAACGACTCGATCACGACGGACTATTGTGCCAAGTCGATCGAAACCGGCGACGGCGACGACACGGTCGATCTTTCCTATGGCAATGCCACGGTGATCGCCGGCAAGGGCAACGACTCGATCGAGTCTGACTCGGGCGCCTTTTCGGTTCATCTGGGCAGCGGCAACGACACGGTCTCCCTCTACTCTGGCTCGGCGACGGTTGTTGCGGGCAAGGGAAGCGACTCGATCTCGGTGGACGCGGGCTCCTACTCGATCGACGCGGGCGGCGGCAACGATACCGTCAGCATTAACTATGGCAGTGTCACGTTGGACGCCGGCAAGGGCGACGATTCGATAGACGGTGGCGATACTGGAACGTTTTCGATCGACCTCGGCGACGGCAACGACACGATCGACTTTGACGACGGATCGGGCACGGTGATCGGGGGCACAGGTGCCGACTCGATCAGCGTGGGGAACGGCAACTGGCTGCTCAAGGGCGGCGACGGCTCCGACACGATCTACGGCGGTGACGGCCACTACAAGGTCCGCGGCAATGACGGCAACGACTCAATCTCCGATTTCAACGGGTCCGGTGATATCCGTGGCGGCAAGGGTGCCGACACGATCTCGGCCGACTGGGTCGGGACGGTCAAGGGCGGCAAGGGCAAAGACTCGATCGAGGTGACGGGTGCGTCGGCCGACGTCGAGGGCGGCAAGGGGGCCGATACGATCGAGGTCGGCGGCGGCGCGACGGTCTCGGGCGGCAAGGGCAACGATTCGATCGTCTTCGACCCGGACGAGAAGGGTGACCAGAAGGCCTCGGGCGACGAGGGCGACGACACCTTCGTCTACCAGTATGCCGACGCTGGCGATGATGGTGTTGCC
>JAAEOR010000746.1 GCA_024222895.1 Hyphomicrobiales bacterium
ACCGGCGATTACGAGGTGACGATCAAGCTGACGGAGCCGAATGGCGCTTGGCGCAACCTCCTGGCGTTTCCGAATGGCGGTCCGGTGATTTATCCGGCCGAGATCGTCACCGCGGCGGGTGCTGAACCGATCGCCAAGGAAAACTACGTCGGTACCGGACCTTACAAGTTCAGCGATTGGCGTCCGAACCGCTACGTCGAGATGGTCCGCTTCGACGACTATGCACCGGCGGCCGGAGAGCGCAGCGGCTTGGCCGGGGCGCGGGAAGCCAAGCTCGACAAGATCCATTTCATCCCAGTTCCGGATGAAGGAACCCGGGTCAGCGGCGTTCTGGCCGGCGACTACGACTACGCCGAGAGCATTGGCGGTGACCTTTATGAAGATCTGTCCGAAGACAGCGCGGTCAAGATTCACGTCAACGGCGCGCCGATTTTCGGCCTGATGTTCATGAACTCGAAGGATGGCCAGTTGAAGGACAACTTCGAGCTTCGCCGTGCGATTCTTGCCGCGCTCAACATGGAAGAGGCGCTGCGGGTCGCGATCGGGCCAGAGCTTCTCTGGGATGCCAACGGGTCGTACTACCCTGAGGGAAGCGCTTGGCACTCGAATGCCGGCGTGGAGTTCTACAACCAATCTGATCCCGAAAAGGCCAAGGAGATGGCTGCAGCCGCCGGCTATGACGGCGAGCCGATCAAGCTTCTGGTGTCGACCAACTACCAGCACCACTACGATCAGGCCGCCGTCTTCACCAAGCAACTGGCCGAGGCTGGGATCAATGTCCAGTTGATCGTCGTGGACTGGGCAACGCTGCTGAAGAAGCGGGCCGAGCCCGACCAGTGGGATATCTTCTTCACCCATCACGGCACCGTTCCGGACCCGATCCTGATCACCGTGCTCAACGACACCTATCCGGGCTGGTGGACCACGGACGAGAAGCAGGCGCTGAAGGCCGACTTCACCGCTACCGCCGATGTCGGCAAGCGCGCTGAAGTCTGGTCCGAGCTGCAGGACTTGATCTACCAGCAGGTACCGGCCGTGAAGACGGGTGATATCTTCTCCTACAACATCGCTTCGCCAGGCCTCAAGGGGCTGCCAGAGGCGACGACGTTCTTCCCCAATTTCTGGGGTGTCTCGAAGTAACATGCTGCGAGACGTCGTCACGTCCTATGTGGCGAGACGAATTGGTGCGGCCGCCCTTACCATGGCGGCCGCATCGATCGTCATTTTCGCTTTCATTCACCTGATCCCCGGCGATCCGCTCTATGTATTGCTGGGCGATGGCGCGACGCCCGAGCAGGCTGACGCGCTGAGCGCCAAGCTCGGCCTCGATCGACCGATATACGAGCAGTATCTTACCTGGCTTGGCAACGTGCTCCATGGCGACCTGGGAACGTCGCTGTTCTTTCAGGAACCGGTTCTCTCGGTCATCGCCGATGGCGCCGAGACCAGCATCCTTCTGGCATGCATCACGCTGATCTGGGTCACCATCATCGGTATCCCGATCGGCATGATCGCCGCGACCCGTCAAGGCACGCTCATCGATCAGAGTGCCTCTGGCATCGCGATGTTCTTTGCTTCCGTGCCGACCTTCTGGGTCGGGCTCTATCTCATCCTGATCTTCGCCGCATGGCTTGGATGGCTGCCAAGTTCGGGCTTTCCGTCGATCTTCGACGATGGCGGACTGGCGAATCTCAGATACCTGCTCTTGCCAAGCCTCGCCCTGGCGGCGCCGAACGCAGCGCTGATCCTGCGTCTCACCCGGTCGAGCATGCTTGATGTCTCCCGCCAGGACTACATTCGAACCGCGCGCGCCAAGGGCATCCGGCCGTGGCGTGTCACCGTCAAGCACATCTTTCGCAACGCGCTGCTCGCCGTTGTGTCGGCGTTCGGCTTTACTTTTGCCGCGCTGATCTCGGAGGCGGTCGTCACCGAGACGGTGTTTGCGCTTCCTGGCATCGGTCGGCTTGTAGTTCAGTCGATTCTGCGCCGCGACTACCCGGTGATCCAGGGCGTGATTCTGATCACCGTGATGCTCTACCTGATCATCAACCTCGCGGTCGATCTCACCAATCGCGCACTCGATCCGCGCGTCGAGCTCGATTGATGGGCGCTATTGCTTCCTGGCTGGAACCCTTCACTCGGCGACGGCTTTCCCTGTTCGGTTTGATCGTTCTTGCCATTGTGGTCTTTGCGGCCGTGTTCGCACCCTGGATCACGCCATACGATCCTCTCGAGATCGATCCGATCAACCGGCTGATTCCACCGAATGCCGAATATTGGTTCGGCACCGATCATTTCGGCCGGGACACATTTTCCCGGGTGGTCTATGGCGCTCGCCTGGCGATGCTCATCGGCACCGGAGTGGTGGCGTTCGCCCTGGCGACCGGAGTACCGATTGGCGTCGCGTCGGCACTGTTTCCGCGTCTCGGCGCGGTCCTGATGCGGGCTGTCGACCTGCTGATGGCTTTCCCGGCTTTGCTGCTCGCCCTGGCGCTGATCGTCATTCTGGGGCAGGGGGTCGTCAACGCTATTCTGGCGATCGGGGTCGTGTACCTGAATACCACGGCGCGCATCACCTACAGCGTCGCCCTGCGTCTGAAGGCGGAGACCTTCGTCGAGGCCGGACGAAGCATGGGCGGCGGCATGTGGTGGCTGGCGACCCGCCACATCATACCGAACCTGGTGTCGCCGTTGCTGGTGCAGGCGAGCTTCGTCTTCGCCTTTGCCCAACTCGGCGCCGCGTCCCTGGACTTCCTCGGGCTTGGAGCACCGCCCGATATTCCGAGCTGGGGCAACATGCTGGCCGGGTCGCGCCGGTTCATCACCCGCGCGCCGTGGCTTCTGTTCTTTCCGGGCATAATGATCGTTCTCACCGCCTTTTCGCTCAATCTCGTCGGTGACGCTCTGCGCGATCGTCTCGACCCACGGTTCCGCGACGAGGTCTCCAACAGCAAGGGGAGGCCATGAGGTGCTGAAGGTCGAGGATCTTATTGTGTCTGTCGCCAACAGCGCTCCGCCGATCGATATCGTCAGGGGAGTGTCGCTGGAGATCGGCAAGGGCGAGATTCTCGGCGTCGTCGGTGAGTCCGGATGTGGCAAGAGCATGACGGCACTGGCGATCATGGGTCTCCTGCCCAAACCGTCGATCGTCCACCGCCAGGGCCGCGTCGTGCTGGACGGTGCCGAGGTGACCGATCTTCCACCTTATCGCCGGGTCGAGGAGGGAGTTGGCGGGATCTCGATGATTTTCCAGGAGCCGATGACCTCGCTGAACCCGGTGATGCGGATCGGCGAACAGATCGAGGAGGCGCTTCGCGTCCATGATCGGAACTCCGGCCGAAGCACGAATAAGAGGGCGCGGGAGTTGCTGGAACTCGTGCGTATTCCCGACGCCGCGTTACAGCTCCATGCCTATCCGCACGAGCTTTCTGGAGGCATGCGCCAGCGTGTCGTCATCGCCATCGCCCTCGCCTGCAATCCGCAGGTGCTGGTTGCCGACGAACCGACGACCGCGCTCGACGTCACCGTCCAGGCGCAGATCCTGAGCCTGATACGGGAGCTCTGTGACGAGCTCGAAATGGCTGTTCTGTTCATCTCCCACGACCTCGGCGTGATCGCGCAATTGGC
>JAAEOR010000747.1 GCA_024222895.1 Hyphomicrobiales bacterium
AAGGCGCCTGCGCCGGAGGATGAAGCCGCCTCGCCGCAGTCGCCGCCGACGGACCATCCCGAGGCGCTCCCGAGCCCCGAGACGCTCAAGGAGCGCGATCCGACCGAACAGAATCGGCCGGCGGATGGTGGGTCCCTGCTGTCTGCTCTTGCCCGGCTCGAAAGTGCAGGTACCGTTCTTGAAAACGCTCCAGCCCGCAGCACCGAGAATGAGATCCATCCGCTGCTGCCGGAGTACCAATTCGCGGACATTGTGCCCCTGGCGCCCGCCTCCACCGCTGACGATCGCGCCCCGAGCAATCGTGCCAGCGATCCGGTTGACCGCTTCAATTCGATTGAACCGATTGATCCTGCCGCCCCGGTCGATTCGATCGCCCCGGTTGACGTGCCCAAGCCATCCGGCCCCGAAGGCGGGTCACCGAATGCCCCGATCGTCGATCCGGCGGGGGAGGGACGGCGACAGATCCCGATGGTCCGGCCGCCGGTGCGTGACGAGGTTCCGGGGCGACTGGCCTCGCGGCGCAGCCGCCAACGGTTGATGGCAACCGGACTGGTCGTGACCGTGGTTGTGGCAGTCGCGGGCTGGCATCTAACGGGTGGATCGGACGCCTGTTACGCGGTCGGGCAGGGGTACGACGGCTCGGCCACCAGACTGGCCGCCGACACCCTGGCCCATCGCATTGTCATTGCCGAATCCGGTGGGGACGCGACCGCCAAAAACAAGCGGTCGAGTGCGACGGGGGCCGGCCAGTTCCTCGACGGGACCTGGCTCGACATGATCCGCGCCCATCGGCCCGACCTCAGTGGCCGCAGCGAGGCCGAGATCCTCAGTCTCCGGCATGACCTGAATCTGTCGCGCGAAATGGTCAGTCGCTTCGCGGAGGGTAACGCCGACATGCTCCAGAGCCGGTGTCTGCCGGTGACCGCCGGAACCCTCTATCTGTCCCACTTTGCCGGCGGCGCCGGCGCGGTCGCGGTGCTGTCGGCGCCCGGTCATGCCGACGCGGCCACCACCATGGCAGCGGCGGATTCGCGCGGGCGAACCACCCGTGAAATGATCGTGGCCGCCAATCCCTTCCTGCGAGACTTCTCGGTCACCGACCTGAAGAAATGGGCCGAGCGCAAGATGCGGGGGACCGGGTCCATTTGAGCGTTTTCAGGAGAAGTGTGCGCACTTTTCCGCCCGGAAGGAGCGACCAGGCAAGAGAGCGTTTTCAGGAGAGTCATCAAGGCCTCGGCTTGCCGGCACGAGCGCTAGCCGATCTTCACCGGCAAAACCTGGACATGGACTTGCCAACGCCCTGCTATCGCCGCAACGTCTGCCGGACAAGCCGATTAGCCGTTGAGCGAGGCTTGGAGGATTCTCGCGCGCCCAATCGGACGACGGGCGCACTGCATAAACGGATGGACATCAGATCATGAGCGATAAGGTCGCAATCATCACAGCCGGCGGTCGCGGCATGGGCGCAGCCACCGCGCGCCGCCTTGCGAAAGACGGCTATCGCCTGGCGCTGATGTCGCCGTCGGACAGCGCCGGGATTCTCGCTGCAGAGTTAGGTGGCGTAGCGGTGCGTGGGCGCACCGAGAACGCCGGCGACCTTGAGGCCCTGGTCGGTCGCGCCATGGAAACCTTTGGTCGGGTCGACGCCGTCGTCACCCACACCGGCGGTCCGCCGAAAGGGGACTTGCTCGAAATTGACGACGAGACCTGGCATCACGGTCTCGATCTGGTGGTGCTGCTGGTCCAGCGCATGGCGCGGCTGGTCACACCGATCATGGAG
>JAAEOR010000748.1 GCA_024222895.1 Hyphomicrobiales bacterium
CTTTCAGTGGCGTTGGTGCATGAATCCTAGAGAAAATCGGGCCATTGCCCGTATGGTGCGAAAACTCGGCCGGCGCGAAAGGGAGTCGCCATGAAGAGGTTTGTAAAGCTATTGCCGTACATCGCTGGTTGGGCGCTGCTCGTGGCGAGCGACCACCTCCGAACGCTCGGACTGATCAACGGACTTCTCCAGGTCGTCCTGTTTACGTTCGTCGTCTGCATACCCGTCTGGCGAACCGGTCGAATGTCCTACGTGGATATCGGCTGGCCATGGGGGCTCGTTGTGATCGGAGTGCTCACTCTCTCGATGGGTGCAGGAGACGAACTGCGAATCGCGATGGTCGGTGGGCTGTACATCCTGGTCGGAGTTCGCATGGGCGGCGGCGCGCTCAACCTCTGGCGAATCGGTGCGCTAGAACGAGAGTTTCCACGCTACCAATACCAGGCGGTCCGATGGGAGAAGACGGGCGAAGCGAATATTCCCGTTGCGCGTCAGGTCGAGGTATTGGCCCAGGGATTCGCGAATGCGTCGTTTCTCTCCTTTCCAGCGTTCATCATCGCTGCCAACCCAGCGAGTTCGATTTCACCCGTCGAGATTCTCGGATTCGCAGTCGCGTGCGGGGCCTTGGTGTTCGAGTCGGTTGCCGACTTTCAAAAGGTCGCCTTTATCTCGAGAACCAAAGCCGAAGGCTTGCGAAATCGCGTGTGCGATGTGGGCCGTTGGCGGTACTCCCGCCATCCCAACTACTTCGGCGAGTGGATGGTCTGGAACGGACTCATCCTCATGGCGGTTCCCTCGCTTGGTTCTCTCTATCGAACGGAGTCCATGCCCGTCGCAATCCTGGTCACTGCGGGACTCCTTTTCATTTCGCGAATCATGTACGTGACGCTCGTCTACTTGACCGTAAGCGGCCAGCCTCGGACGTGGTTGCAGCCCGTATCGCGGGGTCTCAGCCTGTCAGGGGCCCGAGGGGAGCGTCGGCGAAGTTCTCTTTCCAGAGGCGCGGCGTGAGTTCGGCGACCCTGGTTTGAGGGTGGACACTGATGCGCTGGAGGACATCGACCAGGTAGGTATAGGGGTCGATGCCCTGGAGAACGCAGGTGGTGATCAGACTCTGCACGGTGCCGACCTGGTGGGCGCCGAGCTCCGACCAGCAGAAGAGCCAGTTCTTCCTCCCCATCGGAATCACCCACAGAGTTCGCTCGAGGTGGTTCGTGTCGATCGGAACCTCGGGGTCGGTGAGAAAGACCTCGAGCCCGGCGCGCCGATCCATTGCATAGCGCGCCGCCTTCGTGAACGGATTCGTCGGGAGAAGAGCGACGACGGCGAGCTCGTGGCGGAGCCAACTGAAGAACTCGTCGACGAGTGGCCGGCTGCGCTCGGCGCGAACCGCGAGCTTCTTCTCGCCTTCGAGCCCTCGGTTGTGAATCGTTTCCTCGTGAGCGTAGATCTCGCGGATCCGATCGAGTGCCTGGCGGGCGCGGTCTGGCTCGACATCCTCCGCCTTCACGAAGCCGCGGCGTGTGTGGGCCCAGCACTGTGCATGCGTGACCTTCTCCCGGCGCTCGGCGTAGAGATCGTAGGCTCGGTAGCCGTCGGAGAGCAGCGTGCCTTCGAAGGCTGCGAGAAGGCCCTCGACCACCTGCCTTCCCCGTGAGGGCGAGAACGGGAAGACCACTTCGTCCTGGTCGCCGTAGATTGGCCAGAAGTATCCGGTCTTCATCTTCCCCTTGGTCCCGCGACCCGCCCGGATCGGTGTCTCGTCCATCGCGAGAACACGGCTCCCCAGGACCGATGCGAGCTGTGCGTCCGCGATCGGCTCGAGCAGCCACGCCGCCTGGCCCACCCAGCTCGTGAGCGAGGTCCGGCTCACCGTGACGCCTGCTGCCTGCATGCGCTGGTGCTGGCGGTAGAGCGGGAGGTGGGAGCGGAACTTGTCGATGAGCATGCCGGCCAGCAGGCTCACGTCGGCATAGCTCTTCTCGAGCACGCAGGGCGCCGGAGGTGCCGTCGTAAGCTCTCCTGTCGCCTTCCGCTTGAAGGTCGGACGGACGAGCTTCTTGACGAAGTAGGCGGCCGGCCTCTGACACAGGATGTGACGGACCTTCTCGCCGACTCGCTCGAGTTCGCCCTCGGCCACGCCCTCCAGGTCCGGGTTCGAGAGGACGACCGTCTCGACCGGAACCGAGTCGTCGAAGCGCAGGCCCTTCTCATCGGCCTCGGCCTTCGGCAGTCGCTTCTTCCGCTCGTGGCTGCGTACGGCCGTGCCTCGCACGGTGGCCGTGGGCGGGGCCTCACCGAGTTCGCCGAGGCAGAGCTGCACGCCATCGCCTTCCTCGCCCACGCGCCGCTCCGACTTCCTTCCGAAGAGCTGGTTCTTGAACCAGCGAAGCTCTTGCTCGGTCGAGCGAAGCTCTTGCTCGGTGACATCCAGGCGAGCGTGCGAAGTCAATACCAGATCGATGAGTGCATCGCGGCTGGCGTGGCGAAGGTCTTCGCGCGTCACCTCTTCGTTCTACCTAACGCGGTGCCTCCCGCCAAGGGGGATGCCGTCGAGAAGGAACCGAAACGCGCGTTCCGACAGCTCCTGCGAGGCGTCGGCCGAGGGAAAGGCGAAGCGGCCCTTCTCCAGCTTCTTCGCAACCAGAACAAAACCCGTGCGATCCCACGCCAAGACCTTCACGTAGTTCCCTCGGCGATTGACGAAAAGGAAGAGGTTTCCGGAGTATGGATCCCGTTCGCTAAAGACATGTTGCACCAGTGCCAGGAGCCCTTGGAACGATTTCCTCATGTCCGTCGGCTCCGTGTAGGCGAAGATCCGACGCGGAGGCCCGTCTCCCCACACGGCTCACACGCGCCAGCGAAGCTGCACGCCACCTGGCAACGATAGTTCCATCTCGCCCGCGGAGAGCCCCGTCACCCGGGATGGTGTTTCCGTCAGCTCGACGAACCGGCCTGCGTCCATGCCCGGCAGCATCTCGCTCCCATCCATGCGCCTCTTCCACTTCGAGAAACTCCCCAGCGGAAGACCTTCTTTCCGGCAGAACTCCCGCTGCGAGATCCCGCTCCTCTCGAACCGGTCGAGAATCTCCCGCCACTCCTCGCTCGACCGCCTCACCTTCCCGTTCGCTTGCACCCGCATGCCGCCTCCTCCCGGATTGTCATGCGGTGGGTCTACATCTCGCCGGCGAGCCCGGGAAGAACGGCGATATCCGGCCGCTTAC
>JAAEOR010000749.1 GCA_024222895.1 Hyphomicrobiales bacterium
AGTTTGAAAGGGATAGGATCGGGTGCGTTGCCCTTCGCCAGCGCTCAGGATTGCTGACGCGGGGCCATCCGCGGGGGAGGAAACATGACGCTGAACCGGAACACGAGCCTGGCGATCGCTGTCCTGCTGACGCCAGCCCTCTCGCTCGCCGACGCACCGACTGCGCATGCGGCCGAAGGTACCCCCTCCGACGTGGCCCCCGAAGTCGCCTCTGACTTTGGCCCCGAGATCGACACCGACCGCCCCGCCGATATGGCCCGGCGGGTCGAGAACCGCGACCGCGTCATCCGTTTCCTCGAGAATGGCGACTATCTCCACTGGCCGCATGACCCGCATATCCGGCCGAGCGGCGAACTGCATCAGACGCCCGAGGGCAAGCTGATCAGCGGCATGACCCATCATCGGGTCCGGGTCTACTACTCGCCCGATGTCGCTGAATGGCTGCGCGACGGCCGGCCGGCCGATGCGTTGCTCCCCGACGGGGCGATGATCGTCAAGGAGATGTACCAGTCCCAGGCGCCGCTCTATCCTGACCCGGACCCGGTGATCGGTTGGGCGGCGATGGTGAAGAAGAACGACGCCGCGTTCGGCGGCTGGTACTGGCTGATTGAATTCAAGGAAGCCTACCGCACCATGGCGACCATGGGGCAGTTCTCCTACTCCTACTGCATGGCCTGTCACGCCTCGACGGCCAGCGAGAATACCTTCGCCAGCCTCGATAACCTGACTGGCGCCAACGCCGCAGCCATGGACGGCCGCTCGGTGATCACCGTGGCCGAGCCGTTCTTCTTCAGGGATATCCGCATCCCGTCGATGGCCGGGCCGATGCCAAAGCACGACCCCGATCCGGGTTTCCGCGATCTCTTCATGGACCCGTCGATCTACCCGGACTCATCGCCGCCGGGTTTCAGCGGCGAGACGGCGCTGACCTTCCCGGACCGGAACTTCGACCACGCCTGGGACGAAACGATGTCGGCCGACGGCGCCTACATCACCTCCGACAACTGCGTCGGCTGTCACGATGCGACGCTGCTGGTGGATACCGAAATCCCCAATATGCTCTTGAAGCATAAGGTGTCCGAAGCCGGCGAGAGTCCGGCCGAGCACGAGCTGCTCAATCTTTCCGTCTATGGCGAGTGGATGGCCTCGCCGATGGGCATGGCCGGCCGCGACCCGGTCTTCTATGCCCAGCTCGAGGCGGAGGTCGCCAACTATCCCGAGCATGCCACCTTCATTCAAAACACCTGCCTCAGCTGTCACGGCGCCATGGGCCAGCGGCAATATTCGGCCGACACCGGCAAGGACGATTTCGACCTGGCGATGGCGATGGCGACCGAAGGCGATGGCGCGCGATATGGGGCGCTGGCGCGCGACGGTGTCTCGTGCCTCGTCTGCCATCAGATGGACCCGGCCTCGATTCCGGGCACCACCACCGGACGATTCACCCGCCACCAGAGCCGCGCGGTGTTCGGTCCGACCTCGCCGGATGAAGACCCCGGCGGGGCGCTACGCACCTGGCCGATGGAACAGGCCCTGGGGCTGACCCCGGCCTATGACCCGGCGCTGAAGACGTCAGAGCTTTGCGGCACCTGCCACACTGTCGCGTTGCCGACCTTCAGCGAGGCGGACCTGGCTGAGGAGGCCGGCCAGTCGCTCACCGTCATTCCGCGGCTTTCCGAAGCGCACGAGCAGGACACCTATCTGGAGTGGCTCTATTCCGCCTATCAGAACTCCAATCCGGATCTGCCGGTCGACGACCAGACGGCGAAGACCTGTCAGGGCTGTCATATGGACGGCGGCTTCCAGGGCGCGCCGGCGGCAGCCAAGAAGGTCGCCAATGTCCAGAACACATCGTGGCCCGAGCCGCCAGCGGCCAACCTGGCGCCGGCCGACGACATCACCGTGCCCTATCGCAGCGCCACCGGCCGGCACACCTTCTTCGGCATGAACCTCTTCGTCCTCCACCTCTATCAGCAGTTTCGCGATTCGGTCTTTCAGACCGGCATGGACACCAATGTGCCGGCCGATACGGTCGACCCGTTCGACTTAGCCATTCGCGACGGCCAATGGCAGATCGCCAACCGCACGGCCGACATTGAAATCCTCGACCTGGCCCGCGACGGGGCGGACCTGGTCGCCAAGGTGAAGGTGATCAACAAGGCTGGCCACCGGCTGCCGTCGGGCGTCGGTTTCCGCCGCGCCTGGCTCTCCTTCGAAGTGACCGATCCGGTCGGCGAAGTTTTGTGGGCGTCGGGACGCACCGACGAGCGCGGTGTCATCACCGGCCCTGACGGCGCGCCGCTCCATTCGGAATTCACCCGCGACTGGCGCCAGCTGCAGCCGCACTGGCAGACCATCACCCGCCAGAACCAGGTGCAGATCTATGAGGAGCGGTATGTCTCCGGCCGACACCAGGGCGGGCGGCTCACCACCAGCTTCCTCGGCATCGCCGCGGTGGCCAAGGACAACCGGCTCCTGCCGCTCGGCTATGCGGCCGACCACATCGAGGCGAAGCTCGCCGAGGCCGAAGCAGCCGGCGACCCGGACGCCATCGGCCGCTTCGAGTCGCTGCTGCCGGTCTCGCGGTTCCAGCCGCCGCCCGGCGCCGAATCGCCGCGGCTCGATGTTGATTTCCGCGATCACGACGGGGCCGACATCGTCACCTATCGCATCCCGCTCTCCGAGATCGACGGCGCCGCCCACGTGCGCACCGCCTTGTCCTATCAGAGTCTGCCGCCCTATTACCTGCGCGACGTGTTCGCTTCCAGCGACGGCGCGCATGCCGAGACGCTGTTCAATCTGGTCAGCCGGGTCGACACTGAGGGCACGCCGATCGAGAACTGGACAATCACGGTGGTCGAGGACGATGCCGCTATCCCGCAATGAACGCCCGAGATCATCCCCTTATGAAGCCTCTCTCAAAAGACAGTCCCGATGTGTGAACTGTTTGCCATTTCCTGCGCGTTGCCGACCACCGTCTCCTTTACGCTGGGCGAGTTTCAGAAGCATGGCGGCCAGAACCATCACAACCGCGATGGCTGGGGCGTGGTCTTTTACGATGAGGAGGATGCCCGGGTCATTCGCGAGGCCGAGGCCGCCGACCACAGCATCCATCTCGACTTCATCCGCGATCATGCCTACCCCTCCACCACCATGATCTCGCATATTCGCGACGCCAATGCCGGCGGGGTCAAGCTCAAGAACACCCACCCCTTCACCCGCGAATTATGGGGCAACCTGCACAGCTTCGCCCACAAGGGCGAGCTGGACGACGATGAGGAGGACGGCGACACTGCCCGCAATTTTCTTCCCATCGGCGAGACCGATTCCGAGGCCGCCTTCTGCGCTCTGATGGAGACGATGAAGGAACGCTGGATCGCCCGCGGCCGCATCCCGGAGCTTGAAGAGCGCCTGGAGGTGGTCAGCAGTTTCGCCCGGACCTACCGAGAGCGCGGCACCTTCAATTTTCTCTATTGCGATGGCGAATATCTGTTCGCCCACAGCCACCAGCGCCACCACCCCGACGGCGAACTGAAGCCGCCGGGGCTGAACATCCTGGAACGGGACAACCACCACCCGGACGAGACCGACCACCACGACGTCGCCGGCCTGCACCTGCCGGACCAGGCGCACCATCAGGCGATGACCCTGGTGGCGAGTGTACCGCTGACCGAAGAGGCCTGGCACCCGCTTGCGGGCGGCACCCTGGCGGTGCTGAGCCAGGGCGTGGTGCAGGGGATGTATGGGGTGTAGAGCATTCCGCTCTTTGTCAGAATCGCAGGGGCGATTAAGGTGCGCCGCTTTTCGCGCGACGATGCAACAGCAATCCTCCCCGCGTTTTGCGGGGGAGGGCCTGTCCCCGGCTCGATCGGGGATGGCATGCACCAAAGTCGGGGTTACCCGACTTTGGCACTATGAGTAACGAACTCGGCAACAGCCGAGTTCGAGTGCATGACGGAGGGGGCATCCAGAGCCGTGACAGTACCATCAAGAGCAAGCAAGAATGCCCGGCGGCGGGGGCGGACAATGACAAGGACTGAAGTGCGGCTATGGAGGCGGGCTGCGGGCCCAGATTCCTGGAGGGTCAGTGTTCCGCCGGCAGCATCCGGCTGGCCCCTTA
>JAAEOR010000750.1 GCA_024222895.1 Hyphomicrobiales bacterium
AAAGGCAACCGAGTGCATCAGCGGCCTGGTGCTGCGGGGGGTGAAGAAGCCAACGGAATGCCCGGCATTTGGCACGCGCTGTACACCGGAACGGCCACTCGGCGTCACCATGGTGTCGTCGGAAGGCGCCTGCGCCGCCTACTACCGTTATCGGGGTCGCCAGGCGGCTGGCTCGCTCCGCAAAGCCTCATGAACAAGAGCCCTGCGGAAGACTTCGCGTTGACCTGTCCGGCGTCCGAAAACGGTGACGACCGGATCCAGATGGCCCATGGCGGCGGCGGCCGGACAATGGAACGGCTCCTGGACACGATCATTCGCCCGGGCTTCGACAATCCGCAACTGAATGAGCGACACGATGGCGCCATTCTAGGCCTTTCGGGACCGCTTGCCTTCACGACCGATTCCTATGTTGTCCAGCCACTGTTTTTTCCCGGCGGTGACATCGGCACGCTCGCGGTCAACGGAACTGTCAACGATCTGGCGATGTGCGGAGCCCGGCCGAGCGACCTCAGCGTTGGTTTGATCCTTGAGGAAGGACTACCTTTGGAGACCCTGCGCCGCGTCGTCGACTCGATGCGCCGGGCGGCTGATGCGGCAGGTGTTCGGCTCGTCACCGGCGATACGAAGGTGGTCGATCACGGCAAAGCGGACGGCCTCTACATCAATACGGCCGGCGTCGGGCCGCTCGCGTCCGGACACGTGATCGGACCGGCGTCAGTGCAACCCGGAGATACGATCATTCTCAGCGGCGATATCGGCCGGCACGGTGTCGCAGTCATGGCAGCGCGAGAGGGCTTTGGATTCGAGACGGTGATCGAGAGTGACTGTGCCCCGGTTGCCGCCTCCGTCCTGGGGCTGATCGAAACCGGGATTGTGGTCCATTGCCTGCGCGACTTGACCCGCGGCGGTTTAGCGAGCGCCGTGGTCGAGATCGCCGAAACCGCCGGTGTGTCGATCAACCTCGACGAGGCTGCGATCCCCGTCCGCGACGATGTCAGAGCGGCATGCGAAATCCTCGGCCTCGACCCGCTCCATGTGGCAAACGAGGGGCGATTCATCGCAATCGTCGGCGATGGCGACGCTGATTCAGCGCTCGACGCGCTGCGACATCACTCTGTGTCGGCGGATGCGGTTGTCATTGGGCGTGTTGACGGTGGGCAACCCGGCGAGGTCACCAGCCGCGGCCCTCTTGGTGTCGATCGCGTCATCGACATGCTGAGCGGGGAGCAACTTCCGCGGATCTGCTAGAGCATTCCGCTCTTTGTCAGAATCGCAGGGGCGAATGAGGCGCGCCGCTGTTCGCGCGACGATGCAGCGGCAATCCTCCCCCGATTTCTCGGGGGAGGTGCCGGCCGGATGGCCGGCGGAGGGGGCGCCGTGAGCGCCGAACAGTATCGATCAGCCTTCGATGGCGGCCCGCGCAGTCTGAACGACCCGTTCCACCGTCTCATCACACTGTTGCATCACCTCGACGGCAGGAATCCGCAGTGTCCTGATACCCGGTTCGCGCAGCCAGGCGTCGCGCCGTTCGTCGCGCTCCGGCCGGTCGCCGGCAGCATGACCCCATCCGTCGATCTCCACCGCGAGCCGGGCCGCAGCGCAAT
>JAAEOR010000751.1 GCA_024222895.1 Hyphomicrobiales bacterium
GTCGGCGCCCGTCTCACCGACGACCTGCCACAGGGGATGTACAATTATGGCCATATCCAGGTGACGTTTGCCGACGGCTCCGTCGGCTGGTTCGAAGCCGGCTGGGGACCGATGATGAGCGAGACCGCCTTTTTCATCAAGGACGCGATCGGTCCGAACGGTTCAGTCTCGATCGTCGTCGATGAAGGCGGCGCCGATCTGCCCTCGTCCGATCTCAACACCTACACGCGGACAAACCTGATCCGCCGTCATCACGCCGCGTTGACCGATGACGGCCTGTTTGCCCGAAGCGACGAGCGATTATCGACCCGCGACGAGCCGAGCCACGACGATCTGTGCGAGCGCGAGCAGCGTTTCCTCTTGTCGGCTATCGACGAAGATGTCGACCTGGCCGATCATATGAACGATGCGATCAAGAGCCTGGCCATCGTTCTCGCCGCCGATGAATCCATTCGAACCGGAAAGGTTGTTCAGCTGTGACGGACTTGAAATTCGAGGTTTGTGTCGACTCGATCCGCGGCATCGTTGCCGCCCGCGACGCCGGCGCCCAGAGGGTCGAGCTGTGCGCCAACCTGGTGGAGGGTGGCACAACCCCAAGCCTTGGCATGGTGCTGGTCGCCAGGGAGATCAAGAACATCGGCCTGCATATGATGATCCGCCCGCGAGGCGGCGATTTCCTCTACGCGCCGGAGGAACTGGTCACCATGGAAACCGATATTGCCACGGCCAAGTCCGCTGGCGTCGACGGGTTTGTGTTCGGGGTCCTCGATCCCAACGGCAGCATCAATGTCGAGGCAAACCGCCGCCTGATCGAGCGCGCGCGGCCGGCCTCCGTGACCTTCCACCGTGCCTTCGACATGGCGCCGGATCCGTTCGCGGCCCTTGAAACGCTGATCGAGCTTGGCATCGAACGGGTGCTGACATCCGGTTCGGAGCCGACCGCTTTTGAGGGGACCGACATACTTGCCAGACTGATCGACAAGGCCGGCGACCGGATTATCGTCATGCCCGGCGGCGGCATAACTGCGAAGAATGTCGAGCGCATCGTCAAAACGACCGGGGCCGAGGAAATCCATTTCGCCGCAATGGCGCCGGTCGAGAGCGGCATGCGGTACCGCCGGGCCGACATGTATATGGGCGCCGAACTGCGCCCGCCAGAATATGACCGCATGGACACGTCCACCCAGTCGGTGGCCACCCTGATCGCGGCCGCTGGACGCGTGGGAGGGTAGCGCTATTGCGTCTTGCGTCCTTCGAGGCTCGGGCTCTGCCCGAGCGCCTCAGGATGAGGAGGGAGGTGTTCCAGGAGTTGGCACCCCTGCTCAAAGCCCACCGACAACGACTTCATGCTGAGAGCCTGTCCTCCGACTTGATCGGAGGATGCTCCGCGTCCAGCGGAGCCTCGAAGCACGCATGTCGTTGGCGTCTGTTTGCAGGGTCTGATCTGTGGATTGGCGTGCTTTCGAACGTAATACCAAGGGCGGCCAATATTGACTCCTTTGACCGGCGCTTCCGCTGGGTTTGGCGAGGCGCGATTGGCGACTTGGTACTGGTACCATGAGCCGAGCGCAACGACGTCCATAACCCGCGGAAACTCTGGCCTGCGGTGGCCCGAATTCGCCCGCCGAGCTGCGTTACGTCTCTCGAACGATGACCCCGCATCGCCCTTCGAGACGTGCCTTGTCGGCAAACGAATTGGGGCCATCAA